>CAJAHV010000363.1 GCA_903939555.1 uncultured Alphaproteobacteria bacterium
CCTTTGCAGGCAGGGCTGCGGGAAGTGCAGCAACGGCCGAGAGCCAGTGGCGACGCGTCATGTCCATGATGGCAATCCCGCTAGAGCGCGCATGACCGGTCGGGCACGCCCGCCACCCTGTCCCATTGCAGGACATCGACCGCCTCGCCGCGCGGCAGATAGCTGATCTCGAACACCCGTTCGCCGCGCCGCAGCTTGAGGGTCAGCAAGCGAAGCTGGTCGCCCTGAATACTGTCCTGTGGCACCGGGTCGACGATCTCGTCACCGTCGCGCAGCCCGGCAGCAAAGGCGTTGCTGCCAGGGATCACGCCGCGCACGATGCGGCGTGGTTCGGCCAGCACCGCCGGCTCGAAGCCGGTTTCGTAGCGCCGAAGCCTTGCCTTAGCAGGCCGAAAACAGGGGCCCAAAGCGTCCGGGGCCGGAATCGGCATCTCGCCTTCTAGAAAGGCCCGGAAGGCAGTGACGGCGTCCGGGCCGACCTCCTGCTCCAACAGGCTTTCCCAGTCCGCATTGCTGGTCCGACCGTTCAGGCGCTGGCGGGCGAGCATGGCGAGGACAAGGTCGTCAAGCGAGCGCTTGCCACCGCTGTTCTGCCGGACCGCATGATCGACGGTAACGAAATACAGCATGCCGCGATCATATGGCAGGGTGCGGATGCGGGTATCTGCCCAGAAGCGGAGCGGCACCTGCGCATTGGGGACCGTCGCCATGATGCTGGTGTAATAGCGGCCGGCGGCGCTGTTGATGTTGGCGAGAAAATCGTCCGGGCCAAGGTGACCGGAACGCAGCGGCAGCCGTGCTTCATAAAGGCTGGCTAGCCCTTCCCCGAACCATGACGAAGCCAGTCCAGCAGGCTCGGTGATATAGGGCTGGAACGTGTGGAACATCTCATGTGCCAAGGTGAGCTTCAGCTTGTCGATATCGGCGCCATTTCCCTTGCCAAAAGTCAGCACGAAGCTGTTGTTGAGGCCCACCCCGCCGCCGGCGTTGATCGGGTTGTCGCGCAGGAACACCACATAGTCGGGCACCCGCCGCTGGCCGAAGAAGCCGGAATAGCTGGCGTGGAGGGATTTGGCCCAACCGGCGAGTACTCCGACATCGAAGTCCGGGCTGCCTTGGGCTGCAACGAGAAAGCCCGAGGCAAGGTCAGCCGGCCAGAGCTGGAGCGGCCCGGCCATGTAGAAACTGGCGCGCAGGTCCGCGCCGCTCACCTGGCGGCGCGGTCGGACGCTGCCAGCACCGAAGCTGCTGACCGCACGGGTGCCGGAGGGCGCGCTGCCAAGGTCCCATGCCAGACGCATATCATATTGGTGGTCGCCGGGCGGCAGCAACAGGAAGACCTGGCCGGCGGCCGATACGCCCTTGCCATCGTCGCTGAACGAAAACGGCGGGGCTGGGCCGCGCGGCGGCAGGACTGCCCGTGCCGGTACGGTGTAACGCAGCGTGACCGCCCCACGCAGATCACGGCCGGCCAGCCATTCGCGCGAGGGGCCGCCGGTTTCGGCGTCGCGCGCCGCCGCAATTGGCAGGTCGATATCGCGGGTTTGAAGGGGAATGTCGCCCAGACTGTCCGTAGCACTGACGCTGGTCAGGACGGTCGCCACGCTGTCCACGTTGCTGACGATGAGCGGCAAGCGGAACAGTGGCGCGCCACCGCTGGTCGCAAGGTCGGAGAAGCGCCCTGTCACTTCGAGGAAGCCGATACCGCCGTCGGCGTTGGCGATCGGGCGCAGGGTCAAGTCCAGCGCCGCGGGGCGGGCAGCCGCTGGCGTGGCCAGCCCGCCCAGTCCAAGCAAAAGGAGGATGCGCAGGCAGCTCACGGGGTGCCGGCGCCAATGAAGCGGCGGACATCATCGGCGAATTGCCGGGCGCTGTCGCCGAGATAGAGCATATGGCCCGATTCATAGAGGCGGAGCGTCGTGCGATCTGATGGGAGCCTGGCGTTGGCGATTTGTACACCCCCGGCAGTCGCGGTTGTGGCGAGGTCGTACAGCCCCGACGCCGCCATCACCCGAAGGCGCGGGTTGCGGCGCATAGCAGCGGCCAGTTCGGCCCCATGGCTTGGCGCTGCCGGGATCCCGACCCGCTCCCGTGACCATTCCGAATTCAATGTGACCCAGGTGATCGCCCGATAAGGGATGGGCATCTCGACGCCCAGGTCGTCATGCAGCAGCTGGTGAAAGGCCGAGATGAAACCCGGCACGTAGCGGGCCATTGCCGGATCATCGGCGACCGGATCGCCCAGGCTCGCCGCCAGCGGCAGGGTGTAGCGGCTGTCATAGACGCCGGCCTCGAGCCCCTGTTCGACCAGCAACGACTTCAGGAAACTGTCCGGGCTCATCCGCAATCCGCGTGCCAGCCAGTCAGCTGCCGGAAGCCCGGTCAACCGAGCAAGAACGGCAGCGGTTCGCACTTTGTCCGCGTCCCCCAGCGTACCGGCATCGAGCGCGGCAAGGCTGCGGCCATATTCCCCCATGGCGAAATCCTGCGCGGTCGCATGCCATGCGCCGACGCTTTGTCCGGCCCTGTCGACGCGCTGATGATACCAGGCCGTGGCTGCCATCGCCGGCAGTGCCAATTGTGCGGCCTGAGGGCGGGCGCCGGCCGCGCCATAATCGAGCGCAAGGCCGAGCATGATCACGCCGTCGATAGTGATCCCGCGCATGGTGCCGCCATAAAAGGGGCCGCCCATCAGGGCTCGGGGCAAGATAGCAGCGCGCACGCTGCCATAGCTTTCGCCCATCAGATACTTCGGCGAATTCCAGCGGCCATGCTCGGTCAGCCACCGCTCGATGAAGCGGGCGACCGAGTCTGCATCAGCATCGATGCTATAGAAGTCGCGATCTCGGGCATTGCCGATGGCGTGGCTAAAGCCGGTTCCAACCGGATCGATGAAAACCAGGTCCGCCACGTCGAGCACGCTGAACGGGTTGTCACGCAGCCCGAAGGGCGGGACGCTGGTCGGGTCGACCTCGCGGTCCAGCACCAGCCGACGCGGCCCGACTGCACCCAGATGAAGCCACATCGACGATGAGCCCGGCCCGCCGTTGAAAATGAACATGACCGGTCGCGAGGAGTCATTGCCGCGCGCGATGTAAGAAAAGGAAAAGATGCTGGCGATCGGCTCGCCCGCGAGGTTGGCGATAAGAGTCTCGGCGGCGCGCGCCTCATAGGCGATGGCCTTGCCAGAGATGGTGGTGCGATGTTGGGTGATGAACCGCCGCGGCGGCGGCAGATCGGCAAACCGCACCGGCTTGTCCGATACATCGGTCACGATGCGTGGGGCGGTCGGCGGCATTTTCGTCGGCTGAGCCACAGCCCCACCGGCGAAGACCAGCAACAGAACGGCCAGCAGAATGCGCGTCACCATGGCCGTTCGGCTTCCCTAAAGCTTGCAGTCGCTGTCCGGAATGCCCGGAACGCGCTGCCATTTCCAGCCATCCACCGGCTTGCCACGCGGCAGGAAGCGGATCGTCAGCGGCTGTCCGTCGCGCATCACGGCCATTTCAGCCAACATGGCCGGGTTTTCTCGCAGCTGCGACGCCGGGGTTGCCTTGACGACGACGTCGCCCTCGCGCAGCCCGGCGAGTTCTGCGGCCGAACCGGCACGCAACCCGCCGACTACGCCCGGGCGCATGCCATCAAAGCCCATGTCGAACGGCCGGAGCGATGCTGGTACCATCTGGAAGCACGGCCCATAGGTTGTGCCAGGCGGCACAATCAGCTTGCCAGCGACCATGTCGTCGAACGCCTGGCCAGCCGGCGCACCGAGCGCTTTCACCACCATCGCCCGCCACGCGGGAACGCCGACTTCGGCGCCGCCGCGTTGTGCTTTCAGTACGTCGAGGACAAGGTCATCGACCGAGCGCGCACCGTTGCTGGCCGCCTTCAGCTGAGCATCGAGCCCCGCCAAGTACAGGAAACCCCGCTCGTAGGGGACGCGCTGCGCCCGCCCGTCTGTCCAGAA
>CAJAHV010000364.1 GCA_903939555.1 uncultured Alphaproteobacteria bacterium
CGGCGTGGTTTTCAATCGCGCAATTTGTCGCCCGCCAGCGCGATGATGAAGATCCAGAACCAGCCGAACATCATCATAGATCCGCCGATCGGCGCCAGCGCTGCCACCCAGCGCGGCGCGCCAAGCGCCAGCGCATCGAGATCGCTGGCAAAGATCAGGCTGCCGACGCTGACCGCCCAGGCGCCAGCGCGGACATGGCGCGAATTGCGCCAGGCGAGCAACCCGAACACTGCGGCGACGTGCGGCAATTGGAACATTACCCCGGTCATGATCCAGTCACGCGCCTGCGGGTCCTTGATGCCATGCGCGGCAAAGGTGCCGAAGGTCAGCGCCAATATGGCGTTGGCGGCGGCAAGGGCAGGAAGATGGCGGGCTGTGGTCATGCCGCCTTATGGCCTGCGCCAGCCCGGTCCGAAAGCCGGATGGATAAATTTGCTGCCAAGATGAATAATTTTTGACTGCAATCGTATTTTTGTGAACATTGTTCATGCCGCGTCAAGGTGCGGAGCGGCATAACACACGGGCGGGTGACAACCGCTGCCGGATTTTGCCCCCTGTTGTCCGGTGGTGCCCAAACTGTCCCCGCTGCGTGACGAGCGCAAAAAGGCCCCTGTTCCATGCCCCCGGAGCAGGGGCCAATTGCGTTTTAGAGTGTCTTTCAATCAATCGGGGTCGCCGGAACAACATTGGCCCGCACCGCAGCAGTCGCCGGGACGGCGATGACGGTCAGCCATAGTGGTCGACAGACGCTCCAAGGCACGATTTCCGTCCGCGCCCCGTGACGCAGCGCGCATCTTCGCCTACACGGGCGTGATGACGCTGCGCATTGCCACCTGGAACATCAATTCGGTCCGTTTCCGGCTCGATATCGTCGAACGCTTCCTGCGCGATCATGCCCCCGATGTGCTGTGCCTGCAGGAAACCAAGGTCGTCGACGACGCCTTCCCCCACGACATGTTCGAAGCGCTGGGGTATCGCCACCGCCTGCTCAACGGCCAGAAGATGCATCATGGCGTTGCCACGCTGTCGCGGGTGCCGCTGGTCGAGGATCGTCGGCACGACTGGCAGGACAATGGCGAGGCCCGCCATATCGGTGCGCGCTTGCCTTCCGGCGTGCTCATCGAAAATGTCTATGTGCCCGCCGGTGGCGATGTGCCCGACCCGCTGGTCAACCCCAAATTCGCGCAAAAGCTGGCGTTTGTCGATCGCATGACCCGTTGGTCGGCGGATCTGCGCGAATCGGCCGTCATCGTCGGCGATTTCAACATTGCGCCGCTCGAAAGCGATGTCTGGAGCCACAAGGCGCTGCTGGATGTTGTCAGCCACACTCCCGTCGAGGTCGCGGCACTGGCAGCATTCCAGCAGAGCCATGACTGGGTCGATCTTGGCCGCCATTTCATCCCGCCACCCGAACGGCTGTTCACCTGGTGGTCGTACCGTGCCGCCGATTGGCGGACGAGCGATCGCGGCCGCCGGCTCGACCATATCTGGGCCTCGCCAGAAGTGGCCAAGGCTGCGACGCGCTTCGAAGTCATCGAGGACGCCCGCGACTGGGGCAAGCCGTCGGACCATGTCCCGCAGATCGTGACGCTAGACCTGTGACGCTGGTACCGGCCCTCGCGACGGCGGTCGCGCCAGCTTACGCCGCCATTGCGGCGTCGGATGCCCTGCGGCGCGGACAGATCGTTGGTGTCGGGGGGTTGGCTATCCTGTCGGC
>CAJAHV010000365.1 GCA_903939555.1 uncultured Alphaproteobacteria bacterium
CAGCCGTGGAGTGTGTGAACCGCGCCGGGTCTGCCGCTGGATTTCCTTCAGCACCCGCTCGGCAGGGGCCTTCACCGGCGATTTTTCAAGGAGGATTGGGGCTTCATCTTCGTTCCTTCGTCACTACGACGAGGCCCAATTTCTCCTTAAATCACAACCTAAAATCTGGGCCATAGGTGCTGACGGGGAACATACGGCATCAACGAACACATGTGGGGATTTGGTCAGCTGCTCGAGGACTATTGAGGATCAGATCAGCCCGCCATCGGCGATTATGGTTCGACCGTTCACCCAGCGCGAGGCCGGTGAAGCGAGGAACAGCACGATATCGGCGATATCCTCGGGCTGGCCGAGCCGGCCGAGCGGCGTGGCGGCGGCGATACCGGCACGGATATCATCCGGAATCCACGCCGTCATCGGGGTTTCGGTGGCGCCGGGGGCGACACTGTTGATAGTGATGTTGCGCCCGGCGAGCTCGCGGGCAAAGCCCTGGGTGAGGGTGATGACGGCAGACTTGGCGGCGCAATAGGGGACCAACCCGGCCATAGGACCATAGCTTAGGTTCGTAGAGATGTTTACGATACGCCCACCGTCGCTGCCGAAATGCGGCACCACGGCCTGCATAATCAGGATGGTGCCAAGCACATTGTCATTCATTAACGCCGTGAAATTTTCCGCCGTGACGCTGCCAAACGGCTGCTGAGGCGAGGTGCCCGAGCAATTGACCAGGATATCGATGCGCCCGAAGCACGACGCCAGTTCGCCGGCCATCGCCGCACAGGCAGCAGCCTCCGAGACATTACCGCTCAGCACGACGGCTTCGCCGCCGCCGGCGGCAATTTGCGCGGCGATGTCGGCGGCGCCCTCGACATTGCGGAAGGCATGGACGCCGACCCTCGCGCCCGCCGCTGCCAGCGCTAGCGCCACCGCGCCGCCGATGCCGCCCGAAGCGCCGGTCACTAACGCCACCTTACCGTCCAATACGCCTGCCATGGCTTCTGTTCCCTTTCACTGTGTATGTCGTGTCAGTTCTCGCAGGTCCCCAAGCGGTGCGGTGGCGAGGCCGATGCCGCGCAGGCCATCGCTGCCCAAGGTCTGGAAGCCGTAATAATAGAAATAGAGCTGCCCCCCCACAGCCACCAGCCGGTTGGCCGCCACGCCGAAATCATCCCAGGCACCTGGAGGCCCAACGCGGAAGATCGGCTGGTCGTAGAGATGGTGCCAGGTGAGGCCATCATCGGATTCGGCAGCTGCCACCGTGCGGGCATGGGCAGCATTGACCGCAGTATAGACCATCAGCCAGCGCCTACCGCTGGGCAGCGGATTGGCCAGCACCTGGCGCGTCACCATGCCGGCTTCATCATAGGGGCGGCTGCCATCGGCCCAGCGCAGCGGGCCGAGTGTGGTCCAGTGCAAGGCGTCCGGCGAGGCGGCAATGTGCGTCTCGAACTGGCCAAGATCACGCGTTGGCGCAGTATACTGCATCAGCCAACGTCGGCCATCCCAATGTGCATTCGGCCAGCTGACATAGAGTTGCACCTCGCTGAAATCGAGCAGTGCGCCGCCGCTCGCCTGTCCGCGCATCCGCGTCCAGTGCACGCCATCACTGCTGCGGGCGAGGCCCGGGCGCATGCCGAGCCCCGGCTGGGTGCCGATGGCGGGGTTGGTGCAGGTGCGCGGCTCACGGTTACCGCCAAAATACCACATCAGCCATTCGCCGGCACCGCGGCTGACATCGGTGAGGCCGACATGCAGGCTGTCAAAATCCATCGTCTCGGGGCTGGGGGCGAACACCGCGCCCAGCGCTTCCGGACCATCAATGCGCTGCCAATAGACGCCATCGGCGGAGGTTGCCAACGCCACCCGGCCGCTACCAAGGGTCGGCGGGCCGTAGAAGGATTTGTCCCGACAGTAATACCACATGCGCCATAGCCCGCTCAGCGCATCATGATCGACCACGGCGCCGCCCACGCGAAAATCATCGCAACGGCCAGCGGGGCCAAGCGGCAAGACAAGCCCGTCCATGGTCATGATGGGTATCGGCTCATCAGTTCGCCCCTTGCTCTCCAGCGGAAAGAATTTCCCGTCGCCTCGCGCCGGGCAAATCATTTTTCACGTCGCAGTCCATCAGCCTTGCGGATGGCGCTCGAGCAACAGCGCCTCGCAGCTATCGCGCAGCACGTTGCAAAATGCCGAGGCGATCGGGGAAAGGCTTGAGGCGGCGGATGCCACCGTCACCAGTTGCAGCATGATTGGCGGATCGAGCGGGCGCACATCAAAGGCGTCCCCATAGGTCTTGGTCGCCATCAGCAGCTCGGGCAGGATGGCGCACCAGTCCGAGCGGGAGATGAGGTCGAGCGTCGCCAGCATCGAGTTCATCTCGATGGTTTCGGCGATCTCGACATTTTGGGCGGCAAGCAGCGCCCGCACCGTTTGCGCGCGGACATTTGCAAGCTCGGGCAGGACCAGCTTGATCGGGCCGAGCCCGGCCAGCCGTAAAGGGCCGGGTGCCGCGCTGTCGCGCCGCGTTACCATCACTTCGGGCGTGGCGCAGAAGTTGCGGATGCGTACGCCGAGCATTTCGGGCATTGCCGGCACCACCGCCAAATCGAGATCACCAGCAATGACGCGTTCAACCAGAGCTGCGCTGTAGGATTCAGTCACGCTAACATGGGCGTTGGGGTGGCGCTCGCGGAACAACATGAGTGCCGGCGCCAGTGCGGCGGCGTTGAGCGTCGGCATCAGCCCGATGCTGGTCTCGCCGGCCAGACCGAAGGAGAATTGTTTGAGCCGCTGGAAGGCGGTGTCGCTCGCACGCAGTGCCTGCAGGCAATGGCTGTAAAACACGTCGGCCGCCGGCGTGGGCAGGACCTTGCCCTTCTCGCGGCGAAAGAGCTGGACGCCATAGCGCTCCTCAAGATTGCGGACATGCTGGGACACGCCGGATTGCGTCGCGCCCTCCCTTACGGCAGCGAGCGTGAAGGAGCGTTCCTCATAGGCGGCCACGAAAAGCTGCAGGTTGCGCATGACGCAATGCTATCAGCTTTTCTGATGTAATCCAGCATTAGAAATCATTTATTGTGGTGGCCATCTCATGACATTCTGATGACATGGGATGGGGAAACAGCCTTTGACGCAGGGCGGAGCTTTGCAGCGGGAAACCGCCGAGGCATCTGTGCCTGCTCTTGATATGCGCGGGCTGCGCGATGCTCTCGGCCGCTTCGCCACGGGTGTCACCATCATAACCGGCTGCGCGCCGGATGGCCGTGCGCTCGGTCTCACCGTTAATTCCTTCAGTGCGCTTTCGCTGGCGCCGCCACTGGTCTCCTGGAGCCTGCGGCTTGAGTCTAGGGCTTTACCGGGCTTTCTCGCCGCCGGGCACTTCGCCGTGAATGTGCTGGCCGCAGAGCAACAGCTGCTGGGCGCGCGTTTCGCCAGGCGATGCAACGATGGCTTCGCCGGCATCGCGCACCGGCGCGGCGCCGGCGGTTGCCCGGTCATCTCCGGCAGCCTCGCAAGCTTCGAGTGCCGCACCAGCCGCAGCATCGAGGCGGGGGACCATATGCTGTTCGTCGGCGAAGTTTTGAACTTCGAGTCAGTTGTAGGCGCTCCGCTACTATTCTTTGCCGGGCGGCTGGCGCCGCCGGCTTCCATCGGCCTAGCTTAGGGATCTGTCAGAATAATGGACATTGGCTTCTTCACAATGCCGATCCACCCGGTCGGCCGAAGCATCGCCGAGACGCTGCAAGAAGACCGCGAGCTGGCTCTGGTTGCGGATCGGCTTGGCTTTACCGAAGGCTTTTATGGCGAGCACGCCACCGATGCAGCTGAGACGATCACGTCTTCATTGATGTTCGTCGCCTCACTCATTCACTCTACCAAGACCATCAAGCTCGGCACCGGCACAGTTAACCTACCCTGCTACCACCCAGCCATGGTCGCGGCGCAGGTAGCGATGGTCGATCACATGGCGCAGGGTCGCTTCCTTTTTGGCATCAGCCCGGGCGGGTTGCTCTCGGATGCCGAGGTATTCGGCAACCTCGATAATGATCGCACGGCAATGTTCCTCGAATCGATAGACCACATTCTCGCCATTTGGGCCGGCGAGGCACCGCACAAGCGCGAGGGCAAGTTCTGGAATTTCTCCACCGAGCGTACCACCATTACGGAGCTCGGCCAGGGCAGCATCATGAAGCCCTATCAAAAGCCGCACCCGCAGATTGTCGTCACTGCCGTAGCGCCATTTTCGCAAGGGGTTACGCAGGCCGCCAAACGCGGCTGGCAGCCTATTTCGGCCAACTTCCTACTGCCGAAGTGGGTGCAATCGCACTGGCCGAATTATCAGCAAGGCTGTGAGGAATCTGGTCGCTTGGCGGATACTGCCCATTGGCGGGTCGCCAAGAGCATCTTTGTCGCAGACGATCTAGGCACAGCACGGCGTTATGCTACGGCCGCCGAAGGTCCTTACCATCAATACTACCGCTCCATTGTCACTAAGATGATCGCAAATGGCCGCGCCAATCTCTTCAAGGCTGACCAGAACGCACCGGATTCTTCCGTCACCGTAGAGGGAGTCGTCGATGATCTGGTTATCTGGGGCACGCCGGAAAAGGTAGCGGACGAACTGCTGGCATTCCGCGAATCGGTCGGCGATTTCGGCACGTTGCTTTACGCTGGGCATGACTGGGCGGATCGCCGCCTTGCCATCCGATCGATGGAGTTGATGGCGGAGCGGGTGATGCCAAAGGTCAACGCCGCCATCGCGGCGCCGTCTCAACTGCTGCGGATGGAGGGCTGAATGGCTCTTGCGGCCGCCGTCGAACGCAGCATCCGGAGCGGCGACGCGCAGTTACATGCGCGCGTCGAAGGCCGCCCCGGCGCGCCGTTCATTACTTGCCTGCACGCATTGGCCACGGATACCCGGCTTTGGGGGCCGCAACTGGCGGCGCTTTGCGGCAGCTTCCAGATCCTGACGATCGACATGCGTGGGCATGGCCGCTCAACGCCCGGCAGCGATGCCGGGCTGGCCGCCGCCTTCACACTCGACGGCCTTGCTGCCGATGTGGTGGCGGTCTGGGACGCGCTGGGCATCAGTCGGTCCGCCGTGCTCGGCCTCTCCATCGGCGGCATGCTCGGTCTGGAACTGGCGCTGGCGCACCCCGAACGCGTAACGGCTCTGGTCGCGGCAGATTGCCGGGCAGATGCGCCGCAGCCGTTCAAGGCGATGTGGCCAGCCCGGCGGGCGGTGTTTGCCGAGGCTGGCCTTGAGGCCCTTGCCGATGCCACGATCGCAACCTGGTTCGGGCATTTGCGCGCCGACGAGCCAAACCTAGCCGCTCCGCATCCGGCTGAGGCACTGGCTCGCGCAATGATCACCAACACATCGCCCGCCGGCTATGCCGGCGCCAGCCGCGCGCTGGAGGGGCTGGACCTGCTACCGCGTCTGTCGGGGATGACGCGCCCGGTGCTTTATATAGTGGGCAGCGAGGATGGCATGCACCCCGCCGCCATGCGCGTCATGTCTGCCGCCACGCCCGGCTCGGCACTCATCGAGTTGCCTGGGGCCGGACATCTCGCCAGCCTTGAACAACCCGATGCCTTTTCCGCCGTAGTGCTTCCCTTCCTGCGCGGCGTGCTCCAGCAGGCGGCGGCGTGAACAAATCTTCCCAAAGCGTCGGCGTAATCGGCCTTGGCACCATGGGTGGCGCGATAGCGCGCCATCTGGTGGCGGCCGGCCATGATTTGCATGGGCTAGATATCGATACCGTTGCAATGCGCCGGGCCCAGCAGGATGGCGTCGCGGCATCGCACAGCATCGCGGCGCTTTGCGATGCTGCCGCCACGATCATCCTCAGCCTTGATTCCGCCGCTGCAGCGCACGCTGTGGCTGTGGCCATCGCCGAGGCCGGCAAGGGTAACCTCGTCATCGACACCAGTACGCTGGCGCTGGAGGATAAACATGCGCTTGCCGCCATTCTCGCCGCTGCAGGCAGCGTGCTGCTGGATTGCCCGATCAGCGGCACCGGCGCGCAGATGGCCGCGCGTGATGCCGTTGCCTACGCCAGCGGGCCGGCGGAGGGTGTGGCTGCCGCCATGCCGCTGCTGGAAGCCATGTTTCGCGATGTCATCGAGCTTGGTGCCTTTGGCAACGCTACGATTATGAAGCTGGTGGCGAACCATCTTGTCGCAATACACAATGTCGCCACGGCTGAAGCCATGCTGCTTGGCATGAAGGCGGGTATCGCGCCTGCCACACTGTTCGATGCGATTTCCGCCGGGGCCGGCAACAGCCGCATTTTCGAACTGCGCGCCCCGATGATCGCGGCGGACTGTTATGAGCCAGCGCAGATGAAGCTTGGTGTCTGGGCGAAGGACATGGCGATCATCAGTAGCTTTGCCCGGGCGCAGGGCGCCGCGACTCCCCTCCTCGATACGGTGGTCCCGCTGTATGCCGAGGCGCTGGCTGCCGGGCTGGCGAATGCCGATACCGCCGCTGTCGCCCGAGTGCTTACCGCTGTCGAACGCGAGCGCGCATCGGATCCAGTGGCTCGCCCGCCGCCCAACGAAGTGCGCGATGGCATGCGCATCTTATGGGATGTGCCTATTACCATGAGCGACGGCACTGTGCTGCGCGGCGATGTGTTCCTGCCGATTGCCGCGGGGCGCTATCCGGTGCTGCTCACCTATGGCCCCTACGCCAAGGGCCTATCCTTCCAGCAGGGTTACCCCAGCGCCTGGAAGACGATGGTGGAGCAGCATCCGGACGTTACGGCCGGCTCAAGCAATCTCTACCAGAACTGGGAAGTGGTGGACCCCGAGAAATGGGTGCCGGAAGGTTATGCCATCGTGCGCGTTGACAGCCGAGGCTGCGGTACATCATCGGGCTATATCGACCATTTTTCGCCGCGCGAGACCCAGGATTTCTACGAGTGCATCGAATGGGCCGGGGTGCAGCCCTGGTCGAGCGGCAAGGTCGGCCTCAACGGCGTCTCATACTACGGCATCAATCAGTGGCAGGTCGCCTCGATGCAGCCGCCACATCTCGCCGCCATGTGTATATGGGAAGGCGCGACGGACTTCTATCGCGACATGAGCCACCACGGCGGCATCCTCTCCACTTTTTGGGCAAACTGGTCCGACATGCAGGTTAAGACGGTGCAGCACGGCATCGGCGAGCGTGGCCGGCGCAGCGCCGTGCATGGCGCGCTGGTCTGCGGCGAGGCCGTGCTCGACGATGCGACTCTGGCTGCAAACCGCCGTGATTTCGGCGCCGATATTCTCGCGCACCCGCTTGATGATGACTATCACAAGCAGCGCTCGCCCGATTGGTCGAAGGTGGTGGTGCCGTTCCTCTCTGCGGCGAACTGGGGCGGGCAGGGACTGCACACAC
>CAJAHV010000366.1 GCA_903939555.1 uncultured Alphaproteobacteria bacterium
CCGCGCGGTTCGTCGCGCGCCACGGTGCGCAATTTCTTTTACCCTCGCCAGCGTTGGCAGTTCACCGGCTTGCGGCTGGCAAAGGATAATTGATCATGGCCCAACCGCTGCCTGTCCATGATGATCTGTCGGATTTTGCCGCCGCCGTGCGCAACGGGCTGGCGCAACCGCAAAAGGTGATACCGGCGCGGTTCTTCTACGATCATGCCGGGTCCGAACTGTTCGAAGCGATCACCGCCCTGCCCGAATATTATCCGACGCGCACCGAAATCGGCATCCTCACCGAACAGGCTCCGGCCATCGCGGCCGCCGTCGGTCCGGGCCGTGCCGTTATCGAATTTGGCTCGGGCAGTTCGGCCAAGACACCATTGTTGCTGCGTGCCATTGCGCCCGCGGCCTATGTGCCGGTCGATATTTCGGCTGAATTTCTCCACCTTGCCGCGGCCGGGCTGGCGGCGGATTTTCCCGGCCTGCCTGTGGTGCCGGTGGCGGCGGATTTCACCCGTCCGTTCCGCGTGCCGGCCGGCATCGCGGCACTCCCCCGGCTCGGCTTTTTCCCCGGCTCGACGCTGGGCAATCTCGCGCCGGCGGCGGCTGTCGACCTTTTGCGCGGCTTTGCCGCGACGCTGGGTGCCGATAGCTGGCTGGTCATCGGGATCGACCTGGCGCCAGGCCCGGCCAAGCCACAGGCAATGCTTGAAGCCGCTTATGATGATGCGCAGGGGATAACAGCGGCGTTCAATGCCAACCTGCTTCATCGCGTCAATCGTGAACTCGGCGGCGATATCGATGTCGCCGGTTTTGTCCATCGCGCCGTCTGGAATGCCAATCTTGGCCGTATCGAAATGCATCTGGTGGCGCGGCGCGATATGGTTTTTCGCGCCGCCGGGTGCGACTTTTCCATGGCTAGCGGCGAGAGCATTCATACTGAGAACAGCTATAAATGGACACTGGAGCAGGCGTGGTTGCTTGCCCGCGCGGCGGGCTGGACGCCGGCAGCAGTCTGGACTGATGCCGATGCGCGCTTCAGCCTGCACCTGTGGCAGCGCGGTGCCGGGGTGATGCAGCCCTGACTGGTTAGAACTCGATCGCAGCCCGCAACAGCAGTCGGATCTCCGCACCGGCAGCGCTACAGGTGCGATCGATGGTCGCGGCGGTAATGTCGGCGCCCATGGTCAACGCCCCGTGCACATGATCGGCGGCGAGGTGGAAATCGCTGTAATTCCCGCACGGGTGCAGGCGCTGGCTGGGGCCGCTGCCATGATCGCGGCCGGTCGAGCGGCCGATGCCCGCCGCCAGTGTCGCTGGAGATGCAGTCAGGCCATCGCCGCACCTGATTCCCTCCGGGTAAATGCGTCACAGGGTTTGGCAAATCGCCCCGAGACGTGCCGGATGGTTGACTGGCGCGCGGCCCTGCGCCAAGCACTGCGCGATTGAATCAACCTTTGGGAAGTGACGCACATGAAGGTCCTCGTGCCCGTCAAGCGGGTCGTCGATTACAACGTCAAGGTCCGGGTCAAGTCCGACCAGACCGGCGTTGAACTCGCCAATGTCAAAATGAGCATGAATCCCTTCGACGAAATCGCTGTCGAAGAAGCCATTCGTCTCAAGGAAAAAGGCGTGGCGACCGAGATCATCGTCGTGTCGATCGGCGTGACGCAATGCACCGAAACGCTGCGCACTGCGCTCGCCATGGGGGCCGATCGCGGCATCCTCGTCACCACCGACGTGACGACTGAATCGCTCGCCGTCGCCAAGATCCTCGCTGCCATCGCCAAAGAGGAAGGCCCGGGCCTCATCATCCTCGGCAAGCAGGCGATCGATGACGATGCCAACCAGACCGGGCAGATGCTCGCCGGGCTGCTCGGCTGGCCGCAGGGTACCTTTGCATCCAAGGTCAGCGTCGACGGCGACCGTGTGCATGTCGCTCGCGAAGTCGATGGCGGTGCCGAAACCGTCGATCTCAAGCTGCCGGCGATCGTGACCACCGACCTTCGCCTCAACGAACCGCGCTACGCCTCGCTGCCGAACATCATGAAGGCCAAGTCAAAGCCGATCGCGCAAAAGACGCCGGCTGATTATGGCGTCGATGTAACCCCGCGCCTGACCGTCCTCAAGGTGGTCGAGCCCGGCAAACGCCAGGCCGGTATCAAGGTCAAGTCGGTCGATGAACTGGTTGAAAAGCTGAAGACGATGGGAGCCGTGGCATGAGCGTTCTTGTCCTTGCCGAACACGACAATACGGTCCTGAAGGACGCTACCCTTGCTGCGGTGACGGCCGCCGGCCAATTAGGCGGTGATGTCCATCTGCTCGTCGCCGGCAAAGGTGCACAAGGCGTGGCCGATGCCGCTGCCAAGGTGGTCGGCGTTGCCAAGGTGCTGCTTGCCGATGATGCCGCCTATGAAAATGCACTGGCCGAAAACCTTGCGCCGCTGATTACCGCCCTGATGGCCGGTTATGATGCATTCGTGGCACCCGCAACGACGCGCGGCAAGAATGTCGCGCCGCGGGTGGCGGCGGCGCTCGATGTCGCACAGATTTCCGAAATCCTGTCGGTCGAGGGCCCGGATACGTTCACCCGGC
>CAJAHV010000367.1 GCA_903939555.1 uncultured Alphaproteobacteria bacterium
GCCACGGCCGCCCGACCAGCCGGGCGATGAGCGGCGGCACCAGCGCCGTGATGGCCACAAGGTCACGCCCCTGCCCATCGAGCGCCGCCAGCGTCGCGCTACCTTCCAGCGCCGCCAGCGTCGCATGGCTGGCGCGCCCCGAAGGCCAGGGCTTGATGCTGATTTCGGTGATCCGCCAGACCGTGCCCAGTGTCACCACCATCGCGGTTGGGTCGCCGCCATCGAACAACGGGAAATAACCGAACGGCCCCATCAGCGCGTCCTGCGGCCCGGAAAGGCCGGCAGCGACCAGATCGACCACCGTTATGGCAGCGCGCGCTGCCACCGCCACCTGCAACGGCAGCGCAATCGAACCTTCGACATGCGCCTGCATGGTGCCGGCGCACTGCGCATGGGCGAGGCCAAGCACATCGCCGAAACGGTCGGACGGCAACCCGGCCAGCCGCGCTACCGCCAGCGCCGCACCAATCAACCCGGCAGTCGCAGGTCGAAAGAATGTCAGCGGCGTATCGGCGGCAATGCCCAGAATGCAGGCGATCTCCACTCCCGTGACCAACGCTGCCAAGGCCGCTTCGGGGTCGGCTCCCCGGGCATGCGCCGCAGCATGGACCGCCGCGGTCACTACGCTCATCGCATGGACGACGGCGGGTTCGTGTACCGCGTCCCATTCAAGGCAATGGATCTGGAAGCCGTTCACAAAGGCGGCAGCTGCCGCTGGCAGGCGTTCAGCGCGCCCCAATACCGGCACGTCGCCACCTGCCCCCCAGCCGCGCGCTGCCGCGAGCACGCCATCAGCCCCGGGCGCTGTTGACCCCGCCACGCCGCATGCCAGCGTATCATCGAGCAGCATTAGAGCCGCCCGGCGCACCGCAACTGGCAGCGCGCGCGGTGCAGCGGCAAAGGCCAGCAGGTCGCGAGTCGCAGTCATGCCCGACAGCATGCCGACGGCGACAAAGGAGCGGAAGGCTGCGACATGGCGTTTCCTTGTGGAACCGCACCAAATGCGGCTCGCTTGTCCGGACATAATGCGGAGAAGGCCCGCGTCAATCAAGTTAGCATGGCAAGCAAAGGACGCATGTAGACAGGCCAAAATCACCACAGGGCGACAAGCCAACCCGACCGCACGCCGAGCGCTGATGTTGCGCATCTTCCGGAGCTGACGCGATACCGATGGCCGGATAGTCGAAGTGTCGGTGTCAACCTATCCCGGTCATCGCTACACTTATTCGACGCATATCAACCCCGCATAACGAGCCCATTGCCGTCAGGCCGGGGCGACGCCCGGCCACCCTTTGCCCAACGGCAATCGACTCCACGGTTTCGCCTGTGGCGAAAAGGCGGTAAGGCTGATGATCGATGTGGTGGAGTAAAGCCCGATGCGCGCAACCCTGATGCTGGTGCTGGCCCTGACGATCCCGGTGGTGCCGTCGCTGCCAGCGCTGGCGCAGTCAGCACCGCCCTCTCCCGCCGCTGCCGCCCCCCCGGTCAGATCGACGCTGAAGCCAGCACCGGCGCCCGATGCCGACACCAGCACGCCGCGCCAGCGACTGGTCACCGTTTTCGGTACCGAAGCCTGCCCCAAACCATCATCGCCCGATGAAGTCGTGGTGTGCGCGCGCCTGCCCGAATCGGAAATCTATCGCATTCCCGAACGACTGCGCCAGGCGCAGAACCGCCAGAGCATATTCACCAGCAACCGCGCCCTTTTGCTGGGGGACAGCACCGGCGGCGCCGGTGGCTCGATCGGCAGTTGCAGCGCAGTCGGCGCAGGCGGCATGATCGGGTGCAGCCGCAATCAGGTCGATGCCTGGGCGAACGACCGCACCGACCGCATGGGCTATGTAGAAGAAACGCCGCGCTGAAACAGGGCTTTTGGCCGTTTCCTCATGGCACCGGCTTGATCGTCGCCGGCTTGGCGGGCTGCGCCGGATCGAACTTCACTCGTACCGTTTCACCGCTGTTGCCGGGGAAATTGGTAAAAATCGCCGTGACCAGATTGGGAACAAGCCGGGTCATGTTGTTTGTCGTGCTGATGGTTTCGGCGCGGCCCTCGAACACACTGGCCTTGTCGGCGGTGCGCTCGATCTTCATCGCCAACGTCGCATTAGACTGGGTCACCGAATAAACTTCGACGCCGCCCCAGCCGCCACCCCAGCCGCCAAAACCCCCACCAAAACCGCCACCCCAATAGGGATTCCAGCCCCA
>CAJAHV010000368.1 GCA_903939555.1 uncultured Alphaproteobacteria bacterium
CCGCAGCGGCGCATCCGCAATTAACCCGGCTTGCCGACGTGCCGCGCACACCCGAAGCTACGGTGGCAAAATGGGGTGCGCTTGCCGCAGATGATGGAACCCGCCTTTGGTACCGGCGCGACGCCCGGCAGCTTTGCTGCCGCCGGGCTGGGCAAGCTGTATCGCAGCGGCTCGGCCGAGGTGCATGCCCTGCGCGGTGTGGATCTGGCCATCCCCAAGGGTGAGATGCTGGTGCTGCTTGGCCCATCTGGCAGCGGCAAATCCACCCTGCTCAACATATTGGGCGGGCTGGACCGGCCAACATCGGGCCGGTTGTGGTTTGGCGATCTCGAATTGACCGGCCTCGATGATGCCGGGCTTACCCGCTTCCGGCGCGCGCAGGTCGGCTTCATCTTCCAATTCTACAATCTCATCCCGAGCCTGACCGCGCTGGAGAATGTGCGGCTGGTGACCGATATCGCCCAACAACCGATGGATGCGAACGACGCGCTGGCACAAGTCGGCTTGGCGGCGCGGTGCGATTATTATCCGGCCCAGCTTTCGGGCGGCGAACAACAGCGCGTGGCCGTAGCGCGCGCGATCGCCAAGCAGCCACAATTGCTGCTGTGCGATGAACCCACAGGCGCGCTCGACAGCGCCACCGGTATCCGCGTGCTGGAAACACTAGCGCAGGCTAACCGGCGGCTGGGCGCCACCGTGGTGATCATCACCCACAATGCCGGCATCGCCGCCATGGCCGACCGCGTGATCCATTTCCTCGATGGCCGCATCGCGCGCGAGATCATCAACCGGCAGCCGGCTCAGCCGGCGCAAATCAGCTGGTGACGGCGCTGAACATCAAGCTGCTGCGCGATCTGGTGCGGCTGCGCTGGCAGGCGCTGGCTATCGCGCTGGTGCTTTCGGCCGCCACCGCCACCTTCATCATGAGCCAGGGGGTCCATACGTCGCTGATGCAGACCCGCGATGCCTATTACGCCCGCAATGGCTTTGCCGATGTGTTTTCCGGGCTGGTACGGGCGCCGCGTGATGCCGTGGCCAGCATCGCCGCCATTCCGGGGGTGCAGCACACCGAAGGCCGCATCCAGCACTATGCCACGCTGGACATGCCGGGGCGGGTGGAGCCGGTGCGCGCCTTGTTCAACACAATCGACGAGGCTGGCGGCGATCGGCTTAACCGGGTGACGCTGCGGCGGGGCCGGCTGCCCCGCCCCGGCCAGCCGCACGAAATTCTCGTGGATGAAGCCTTTGCCAAGGCCAATGGCCTGTTGCCCGGCGCCCGTGTGCAGGCGTTGGTCCACGGTCGCCGCCTTTCGCTGCTGATCGTGGGCATCGGCATGGCACCGGATTTTGTCTATGCGCTCGGCCTCGGCGAGATCCTGCCTGATAATGCGCGATTCGGCGTGTTCTGGATGGGCCGCAAGGCGCTGGAGGCCGCGACCGATCGGGTGGAGGCAGTCAACAGCGTTTCGGTGCGGCTGGCCCGCGATGCCCGTCTGCCGGATGTGATCCGCGCCATTGATCATGTGCTCGCCCGCTATGGCGGCACCGGCGCCTACGGGCGCGCGGACCATCTTTCCCACGCCTTCATCGACAATGAACTGCAACAGCTTGCGGCGATCACGCGGGTGATCCCGCCCGTGTTCCTGATCGTGGCGACGTTTCTGGTGTACATCGTGCTGGGCCGCATGATCGCTACTGAACGCAGCCAGATCGGCCTGCTGAAGGCCTTTGGTTACACCGATGCGGCCGTCGGCGGGCATTATCTGAAACTGGCGATGGTGATCGCACTGCTGGCGACGCTGATCGGCACGACCGCCGGCATCCGCATGGGCAGCGCGATGACACGCCTCTACGCCGGATATTATCACTTCCCCTTCCTCGATTATATCGTTTCGCCCGGGCTGGTCCTGGCGGCAACGGCGCTTTCACTGGCCACGGCCGGGTTGGGGGCGCTGGGCGGCGTGCGATCGGCGGTGCGGCTTTCGCCGGCGGAAGCGATGTCGCCGTCACGACCACCGGCCTATCGCGCCGGCAGCCTCGAGCAGCTTGGGCGCCGGCTCGGCTTTTCCGCGATCGGCCACATGATTGTGCGCCACATCGCACGCTGGCCGGGCCGGTCGGCCATCACCGTGCTGGGCGTCGCGATGGCTGGCGGGCTGCTGTTCTCCAATCTGCAATTCATCGATTCCAGCCGCACCATGATCGATGGCTTTTTCTTTCGTGCCCAGCGCCAGGATTTCACCGTCAGCTTCATCGAACCGCGTCGGCGCGATGTGCTGTTTGCCCTGGCCCGCATGCCGGGTGTGCTGCGCGTCGAACCGGCGCGCAGCCTGCCGGTGCGGCTGTTCAACGGCGCAAAGTCCGAACGCACCAGTATCGAAAGCACCGATAGCAACTCACAACTCAGCCTGCGGATCGACAGCAGCGGCGCCGCCATCGCCCAGCCGGAACGCGGCCTGATGCTCAGCCGGCAACTGGCCAACGCCTTGGGCGTGCGCGCCGGACAGCGGTTGCAGGTGGAAATGCTGAGCGGCCGCCGCGGCACCGCCAGCCTGGCCGTGGCGCGCATCGTGGATGAATATATCGGCAAGCGCGCCTATGCCGGGGAGGCCATGCTGGCCGTTCTGGCACGCGACGAGGTGCCGGTAGGCGCTGCCTTGCTGCGCATCGATCCGGCCGCCCGCGATGCCATCCTCACGCGGCTTAAGACCATGCCGCAAGTGCTGGGTGTGACGGAAAAGGCTGCCGCGTTGGCCAAGTTCGAAGCGATGATCGACGACAACCTGCTGACGATGATCATATTCTACGTCGGCTTTGCCGGCGCCATCGTGGTGGGCGTGGTGTACAACAGTGCCCGCATCATCCATTCTGAACGAGCCCATGAACTGGCCACTCTGCGGGTGCTGGGCTATTTTCGCAGCGAAGTCGGCCTGGTACTTGTGGGTGAACTGGCACTGCTCGTGCTGCTGGCACTGCCGCTGGCCTGCTTGATCGGCTATGGCCTGGCGCAATTGATGACGGCGATGTTCAGTTCGGATCTGTTCCGCCTTCCGTTTGCGCCGGACCGTGCCAGCTATGGCTGGTCGATGCTCATCGTGTTGCTGGCCGCGACCGCTACCGCCGGCAGTGTTGCCCGCCGCGTGCGCAATCTGGACATGGTGCGCACGCTGAAAGCGAGGGATTGATGGGCGCTTTCCTGAAACGCTGGCGCTGGGCAGTACTGCTGCTGGCGGCTTTGGCGGGCGGCCTGCTGTTTGCTTTCTGGCCTCAGCCGTTACCGGTGGATACCGCGCCCGTTATCCGGGGGCCGATGCTGGTGGGCATCACCGATGATGGCATCACCCGCGTACGACGCCTGCATATAGTTTCGGCGCCAATCACCGGCTATCTGGAACCGATCATGCTGGAATCCGGCGATACCGTGGCGCGCGGCCGGCTGATCACCCATATGCACGGGCTGCCATCACAG
>CAJAHV010000369.1 GCA_903939555.1 uncultured Alphaproteobacteria bacterium
CGCAGCAACGGTGCGGATCTGACCCGGCGCGGTGGCGCAGACGCCGGATTCGGCAGCCACGGCGGGGGTGGCGGCAGCAGCGACGATGGCAAAAGCGATCGGGGCGAGGATGAAACGATTGGTCATGATATTATCCTTTCGACGGTCAAAACAGGACGGGGGCTACCAGATTGAGTATTGCTCAGTTCAACTGAGTGAAGCTTTAAGTGGCGCTCAGAACCACGTCAAGCGCCAATCTGAGTGGCAATCAAAAAATTTCTTGTTGCGACGCAACAAAAACTGTCTCGCTGAGGTTGACGCTTGCGTCAAGTAAATTTGCTGCGCTGCAATATAAACTGCCACCTGCTCGGCAGGCGCTTCAGACCAATTGTGTTTCCGCTAACCACCAGCCATGGCCGGTCAGCGCTACGGCGGCCTTTGCCCGTGCCGCGACATCTGGATAGAGTGCAAAGCAGGTCGCACCCGATCCACTCATCCGCACCAGTGTTGCGCCGCCTGCTGCGGTCAACGCCGCCAGCACATCGGCGACTACCGGTGCGATGACAATGGCAGCGTCCGTCATGTCGTTACGCAATCCAGCCAGCGCCCCACCAGCCCGAATGCCGCCACGGTCATTGCGGTCCCATCCGGCAAACACCGGCCCGGTGGGCACGGCAACGCGCGGGTTGACCAGCAGTACGGGCGTGCCCGAAAGATCGACCGGCCAACGGGTCAACACGTCGCCGCGACCGCTGCCGAAACATGTCTGCGACGCGACGCAGGCCGGCACATCGGAGCCAAGCGGATCGGCGAGCGCAAGCAACCGCTCAGCCGGCCAATCGAGCTCCCAGAAACGATTGAGCAGCCGCAAAGCCGCCGCAGCGTCGGCGGAGCCGCCGCCCAGGCCGGCCGCTACCGGAATATGTTTTTCGAGCATGAGTGCAGCCGCCGGGGCAATGCCAGCCGCCATGGCCAGGGCCCGCGCGGCTCGCAGCACAAGATTATCCGGCCCCTGCCCCGCCGGCCCGGCAAACGCGCCAACGACCTGCAAGGACAATGCTTCGGCCGGCATGACAGACAATTCGTCGCCAAACTGCGTAAAGGCGAACACGGTTTCCAGGTCATGATAGCCATCGTCACGCCGCTGCCGCAGATGCAGCGCGAGGTTCAACTTGGCGGGTGCGGGTTCGGTAAGGCGCATTTGCCCTGTCTTGCCCGTCACTGCCCTTCTGAGCAAGGTTCAGCTTTTGGCTGCCATCGCCAACGCAGCATCGAATCCGACATCGAGTTTGCTGAGGAGGGTCTTGCGTTGCGCCGGCGTCGGATCGAGGTCGAGAGCAGCACGCCAGCGGAAGCGCGCTTCAATCCGGCGACCGACTTGCCAATAGGCATCGCCGAGATGCTCAGTCACCGTCGGGTCCGTCGATTCCATAGTCGCAGCCTGTTCGAGCGCCGTAACGGCTTCGGCAAAGCGACCCTGGCGAAAATGACTCCAGCCCAGAGAGTCGATTATCCCGCCATCGCCGGGCCGCAATTTGGCAGCGCGTTCAATAAGCCGGGTTGCCTCGGCAAGGTTGCTGCCGCGATCGAGCATCGAATAGCCGAGATAATTGAGCACAGTCGGTTCATCGGGCGATCGATACAGCGCCTCACGCAGATCGGCTTCGGCTGCCGACCAATTGCCACCCCGTTCGTGCATGCTGCCGCGCAGGAAGAACAGGCTCCAGTGTGCCGCCCCCTGCCCTGCCAGCGCAATCGCCTTGTCATAGGCTTTGATCGCATCCGTGAAACGCGCACCGCGGCGTTGCCAATCTCCCAGGCGTGTCCAGTCTTCAGGAGTGGCGGCGGGCACCGTTGCAGCGGCCGTGAATAACACGCCAGCATCATGATCGCGACCCATCGCTTCCAGCACCTCGGCACGGCGCGTCGCGGTAGCGCCCGCGAGCGCATCGCCGGGCAGAACCCCATCATAAGCGAGCAGCGCCGTTGCATTGCGACCACTACGCGCCAGCACATCGCCGCAGATGAGCCAGCTTGCCGAGACATCGGGCGCGAGGAACGTGCCGATGCGTGCAAACAACAGCGCCAGCGGTACCGGCTTGTCACGCGACAGGTCAGTTGCCAGCCGCGCCACCATCCAACCGATGCCACGACGTGGATCGGGCGCGAGCGCACCGATGCGTTTGCCAGCCAAAAGCCGCGTTCGGGCCACGGCGAGCGTGGGGTCATCACCCGCCAGCAGCTTTATCGCGCCGTCGCGATCACCCGATTCGGCGCGCGCATCGGCCTCGCCCTGGCGCAGGAAGCTGATGCCACCGCCACTGCGCAGTTCTGCATAAGCAGCAGCCGCTTCCTGGTAGCGGCCGGCCGCTGCCAGCATGTGGGCGCGCTGTTCGCTAACATATGAACGGGCAAATCCATTGAAATTGCTCGGATCAAGCCGGGCCAGCGCGGCGCCGGTCTTGCCTCGGGCATAAAGCACCCAGGCTTCGACGATAGGACCGACAACCACGGCATAGCCGGCGTTGGCAATACCGGCACGCAAGGCATCGGCGGCAGGCCAATCCTTCTTCTGCACGGCCTCGGTCAGGCGAATGAGCACCACATCGGAATCTTGCCCGCCAGAGGCTGCCAGTTGCCGAGCGGTGGCAAAGGCCAGCTTGGAATCACCGGCCGCGACCGCGATTTCAAAGGACCGCCGGGTCAGTTCGCTCTGTTGCGAATCCAGCTCACGCGCCGCGTTGACGTAAAGCGAAGCACGGTCCAGCGCGTCATCGGACTGAGCATATCGGCCAAGCACATAGCTTTGCAGCGCAGAAGCCGGCGGAATGAAAGCGGGACGGGCCGTGGCGGCGGAAGCCGCGGCTGCCAGCAGCAGGAAAAGAGTACGATGCATGCCGGCAGAGTGACTTGGTTCGAAGGCGAAGTCGAGGGGGTCGAATGCCGGATAGCCGCCAACAAAGCCCGCGTTGGCGAACGCGGGCCCTGCGCAAGGTAAAAGCCAGCCGGTCGATTTCGCGATCGGCCGGCGCGCGGCAGGTACGCGCCGCGTCAGGCCTCACATGTTCGGATAATTCGGCCCGCCGCCGCCTTCCGGCACCACCCAGGTGATATTCTGCGACGGGTCCTTGATATCGCAAGTCTTGCAGTGGACGCAGTTCTGCGCGTTGATCTGGAAGCGCGGCTCGCCAATGTCCTGCCCGACGATTTCATAGACCCCGGCCGGGCAATAACGCTGCGCCGGTTCATCCCAGACCGGCAGATTGACCTCGATCGGGATGCTCGGGTCCTTCAGCGTCAGGTGGATCGGCTGGTCTTCTTCATGATTGGTGTTCGACAGAAAGACGCTGGTCAGCTTGTCGAAGCTATAGACACCATCCGGCTTTGGATAGGCGATCGGTTTCGCATCGGCCGCTTTTTTCAACGACTTGTAATCGGGGTGGTTCTTCATGGTGAAGGGCAATTCATAGCCCAGATATTCCATCCACATCGAAACGCCGGCGAGCCCAGTCCCGACCAGATTACCAAATTTTTCCACCAGCGGCAGCGTGTTGCGTACCATCTTGAGCTCGGAGTAGACCCAGCTCGCCTTGTACGCATCGCCATAGGCGACAAGTTCATCGCAGCTTCGCTGGCTGGCAATGGCCTCGACCGCAGCGTCCGCGGCCATCATGCCGGTCTTCATCGCGGTGTGGCTGCCCTTGATACGCGGCACGTTTAGAAATCCGGCGCTGCAGCCGATCAGCGCGCCGCCCGGGAAGGTAAGCTTCGGCACCGATTGCCAACCGCCATCGTTAATTGCCCGCGCGCCATAGGAAACGCGGCGGCCACCCTCGAGGATAGCCTTGATTGCCGGATGCGTTTTCCAGCGCTGGAATTCATCGAACGGCGACAGATAGGGGTTGGAATAGTTGAGCCAGACTGAAAAGCCGAGCGCGACCTGGCCATTGGCCTGGTGATAAAGGAACCCGCCGCCATTGGCGTCGCTGAGCGGCCAGCCCTGCGTGTGGGTGACAAAACCCGGCTTGTGCTTTTCAGCCGGAATGTCCCAAAGCTCTTTCAAGCCGATGCCAAAAATCTGTGGCTGGCTGTTCTTTGCCAGGTCGAAGTGCTTGATCAACTGCTTCGAAAGATGGCCCCGCACCCCTTCGGCAAAGAAAGTGTATTTGGCGTGCAGTTCCAGGCCCGGCTGCCAGCTGTCTTTCTTGCTGCCATCCCGCGCGATACCCATGTCGCCGGTCGCAACGCCCTTGACGCTGCCATCCTCGTTCCACAAGATTTCAGCGGCAGCAAAGCCCGGAAAGATCTCTACACCCAGCGCTTCGGCCTGCCCCGACAGCCAGCGGCACAGATTGCCCAGCGAAACAGTATAGCAGCCCTTGTTGTTCATGAACGGCGGCATCAGGCCGTGTGGGAACTCTGTCTTGCCAGTTTCGGTAAGAATCCAATGGTGATTTTCCGTCACGGGTACCGTCATCGGGCTGTCCATCGTGCGCCAATCCGGCAACAGTTCATCGAGTGCCCTGGGGTCGACCACGGCACCAGACAAAATGTGTGCGCCTATTTCCGAGCCCTTTTCAAGAATGCAGACCGACAGTTCCAGGCCTTGTTCAGCGGCGACCTGTTTGGCACGGATCGCTGCCGAAAGGCCGGCGGGACCACCACCAACAATCACCAGATCATAGGGCATCGATTCACGTGTCGTCATGGCTTTGCCTTCTCAAGTCCCCCTGGCACAGCGCGGTTACCGATTTAGCCATCGGCACGTCGCGGCTTTGCCATGATTCAACAGATACGGAAGCAAGGCGGGCTTGACCAGAGCATGTTCGGTCGCATCATGGCGAAGTGGAAACTTCCCGAAACTTGAATGCATTCGAAGCTGCCGACGCGCTGGCCTGGCTGGTAATGGCCGGCGCCGACTGTCCGGTCGATGAAGCGCCCCGCAACTGGCTGGCCACGCCCGCGCCCGCACCATTCCACAAGACCGCCCCCGTCCCGCCGCTCCCTCCCGCCCCGCCGCGCGCCCCCGCCATCGTGCCGCGACCGGCCGACAAAGCCGCAGCTGTGCCGGCGGCGGCGCTTGCTGCGACGGCAATGGACCTGTCGGCGCTGCAGACGGCTCTTGCCAATTTTGATCACCCCCTGCGCCAGGCAGCACCACCACAGTTGATCAGCGGTGACGGCAACGCTCTGGTACTCACCGATCTGCCCGATGAAGACGCCGCGGTGCAACGCCTGACGGAACGCATGCTCGCGGCCATCGGGCTTGGGACCGGCACATATCGGCGGGTGCACCTGCTACCTTGGGCACCGCCGGCCGGCCGGCCACCGCGTGAAGCCGAAATCGCCGCCTTTGCGCCCTTTGTGGCCCGCGCCATGACCTTGGCGAAACCCCGCGCCATTCTGGCCTTGGGGTCCCATGCCGCGACGTTTTCAGGTGAAAATGGCGGCATCGCGTCGCTACGCGGCAAGTGGCTGGCAGGCAACGGCGTGCCATTGCTGGCAACC
>CAJAHV010000370.1 GCA_903939555.1 uncultured Alphaproteobacteria bacterium
AAATGGTGCACCCGGAACGATTCGAACGTCCGACCCTCAGATTCGTAGTCTGATGCTCTATCCAGCTGAGCTACGGGTGCGTGGCGGCGGTGAATAGGCGAGCCGGGCAGTCTTGGCAACAGCTAGAATGGCGGCTGTGCCGATTTCGGGCCCGGCTTGCGTGGCAGGCGTCCGAGGGATAGCAACGCCGATGATGTCGATGCGCTCCGCCTTGCCGCTGCTTGCCTTTCTGGTGGCGTTGTCAGCGTGTGCGAGCCTGGATCGCAAGGAAAGCTGGCCGACACTGGCGCCGCGGGCCGGCGAACTGTCGCCGCTGGTGCCGCGCACGCCGCTGGGGGCCTGTGCCGGCTGTGGACAGGATGCAGCGGCGCTGCCACCGGTGCCCGCGCCGCCGCCCCCGGTGCCCGCCGATGTGCCGGCACGGCTGGCCCGGATCGGGGCCGCAATTGCCATAATTGAAGCGGCGGCTCCGGCGCGCCGTGCCGACTGGCAGCGCGCCGCAGCGGCTGCTTCTGGTAAGCCGGCCGATTCGGACGCCATGACCGAGGCCGAAGTGCAGCGCAGCCGCTATGAAGCGCTGTTGCTGCCGCTCGGTATCGAAGCGCGCGCGCTCGATGCGATCGAGGACGATCTTGCCGGCAAGGCCGATGCCGCTGCGGGGCTGGCCGGGGTTGCTGCGCTGCGCGCCCGCATCACCGCGCTCGACGCGCCGCGCTGACGCTTCGGGCCTGGGCGGCGGCTGCCGCCGGTTCGGGTCAGGCGGCGGCTGCCGCCGGTGCTGGTCAGGCGGCTGCTGCCGCCGGTGCGGCGGCTGCCGGGCGCTGGTCATAGGTGACGAATTCGGCATGGCCGTAACTCGCCAGCAATTTTTCGATGCGCGCGATCAAGCGGCGGTCGGCGATATCGCGCAAGCCCGGCACGCGGGCGGCAAGGCGATACGCGGCCATGGTGATGCCGATGTGGCCGGCGGCGAGGATGAACAGCAATTTGTCGGTGGTGGAAATGGTCACGCCGACGCGGGCGGCGGCAACGCTGTCATCATTCATGAAGTTCTTCAGGAAGAACAGTTTTGAAAAGCTGCGCTCGACGCGGCGGAACAGGCGCTGGCGCGGCGTTGTGCCCGGCCACAGGTCGGCCGCCATGGTGGCGCGCACCAGCGTACCGCAGATCCGGTCATCGAAGCTGGCGCGCAGCGTGGCACCGCGAACGTTCATGATGTCGACGATGCCCTGCGGCGTCGTCGGCAGCAATATCTCCGGCAGGCCGAGCAGGCGGCAGCGGTAACGGCAGAATTCGACGATGGCGCGTTCATCGGGGCTGAATTCGTGGCGTCCCTCCGCGATCAACTGATACGACAGCAGGAAGATGTTGATCAACCCGGCCGGCATCTGGTCGACCTGCGGGATGGGGAAGCCATAGCGCGCCTGGTCCCACAGCTGCGGCCGGCGCATGACATTGCAGCGCACCATCGAATGCATCAGCCGCACCATTGCCGCCGCCTTGAAGCCCGGGCCGAAGCGGTCGAGCGCGCCGGGCAGGGTGGTGACGGCAAAGAAATTGGCAGTTTCCTTGACGCGGCGGGCGGCGGTGGTGGCGGACAAGGTGCCGGTCAGCGCCATCGGCAGCGCGGCAAATTCGTTCATGAAGGTGGCGATGAAGGCGCCGCGCACCGCATAGGGGGCGATATTGGCGGTGCCGTTGCGTTCCAGCCGGGCGCCGCGTTCGACCAGCGCCATGTCGAGCCAGTCGGGTTTCACTTCCAGATCGGCGATGAAGGCGGCGAGTTCGGGCGGCGCATCGGGCACGGCGTCGATGCCGTGGTCGCAGGCCAGCGTCAGCATGGCGATGAGTTGATGGAACTTGGTATGCGCCATCAGCGCGGCATAGCGATCGGCGGTTACGTCTCCCATCATGCTGTAGGCGCGCAGCCGTTCGACAAGATCGGCATTGGCGAGGATTTCGGCGCGCTGGTGCGCCTGGCGCGGTGACAGGGTGGACGCTGCCGTCGGATCGGTGGTGAAGCGTTCGGGCGTCCCGTCGAAATCGAACCCGGCCCAGAGCGCCGGCACCTGTTGGCGCTGCGCCCGCACCGCGGCCCAGAGTTCGGCATTGGATGGTGCTGCCATGCTGGCCATGCGACTGTCTCCCGCCGGCATCCTTGCTGTCGCGGGCGGCGCGGTCAACCGGTCAGGCGATGATGCCGTGGCGCCGGGCGAATTCGCTGATCAGCGCGGCATGGCCCGTCGGGTCTTCCTCATGCGCCAGATGGCCCAGCCCGGGCAGTAGCAGCGCTTCGCCGCGCGGCAGCCGTGCTGCGACGGTGCGCGAGGTGGCGGGCGGGATGGTCTTGTCGCGGTCGCCATGCGCGAGCAGCACCGGCAGGTCGAACCCTGGCAGCGCGGCGGCGAGGGGTTCAAGGTCCCAGTTCGCCATCAATGCCAGCGCGCCACCGATATGGCCCGAGGTCTTCATCAGCCGTTCGTAAAACGCCAGCCCGGCGGCATCGAGGCGCGATCCGGTCGAGCGCTGGATGAAGGCGTGGATTTCGCCGGGTACGCGCGCCCGCATCGCGAAGATTTCGGGCATCAGCGGGTTAACGAACAACAGCCGGGCCAGCGTCGGGAACAGCTTGCCGGCGAGGCC
>CAJAHV010000371.1 GCA_903939555.1 uncultured Alphaproteobacteria bacterium
CGCCGCGCGGTTTCGGCGCCCAGTCCCGATGCGGCACCGGTCACCAGCGCTACCTTGCCTGCCAAACGCCCTGTCATGCCGTCACTCCCCTGTTTTGGCGGGAGTGTAGCGGATAGGGGCAGAAGTCATAGAGCCTCCGGCGGGCTGGGCCAGCGGCCCCGCACCCGGTTGTCGGGATCAGCCTGCTTATCGGCGGGAGTGTTGCGGTCGCGCCTTAAAAGAAAAGGGCGGACCTTGCGGCCCGCCCCTTCACTTTTCGCGAAGGCGAAACGCCTCAGTTCGCGTAGGCTTCGTTGCCCACAAAACCCATCTTAGTGATGCCGGCCTGCTGTGCCGATGCCATCACTTCGTCGACGACCGAATATTTGGCCAAGCCTTCGGGGCGCAGGCGCAGTTCAGGCTGAGACGGCATGTCGGCTGCCTGCTTCATATAGCTTTTCAGCGTCCGCAGATCGACCTCGGTCTTGTTCCAGTAGATGTTCGACAGAAAGTCGATATCGACTTGGTTGAACACCGGATCGATCGGCGCATTGGTCGGGGGCGCTGGAGCCGGCAGGTCGAGCTTGACCGCATGCGTCTGCACCGGGATGGTGATGATGAACATGATGAGCAGCACGAGCATGACGTCGATCAACGGCGTCGTGTTCATGTCAGGAACCACGTCCCCTTCAGCGGTGGCGCCCATGGAAATGGACATGTAACCCTACTCCTGTTTGTCCGTAACGGAGGGTTTCAACGCCTCCGCCCGGGTAATGACGCCTGAGCGTTTAGCGGACGACCGAACCGGAAACCGGTTCCGAAATGAAACCAAGTTTCAGGAAACCAGCACGCTGCAGGGTGTAGATCACCCCACCGACGCAGCGATATTCCATGTCCTTGTCACCGCGGATATGGGCTTCAGGCAGTTCGATCTTGCCGCCGAGCGCTTCCTGCCGGGCGATATCGTCCTTCAGGTGCTTGACGGCCCGATCGAGCAGTTCCTGCTTCGATTCGACCTTGGTCTGCCCGACATAAGTGTCGCAGTTCGAATCAACCGAGAGCAGCATGTTCTCGGGCTTGGTCGTCGTCGGCAGATTGGTCACGGTTGGCAGCGTCAACGGAACGACCTGGATGGCGACCGGGACGGTGATCAGAAAGATGATGAGCAGCACCAACATGACGTCGACCAGCGGCGTCGTGTTGATTTCCGTCATCGGCGATTCGCTGCCGTCTTCATTCGGCGATCCGACGTTCATCGACATGGGTGAGAACCCCTTCCCTTGCTGCTGACGCGCTTAGCGCGCAGCAGGCTTGGCAGCGGCCGGGGCAGCAACCGGGGTGGCGATACGAGCGCCCGACACCAGGGCGCCATGGACGTCAGCCGAGAAGTTGTTAAGTTTTTCAACGACTTCCTTGTTGCGGCGGATCAGCCAGTTGTAGCCGAGCACGGCCGGCACGGCGACAGCGAGACCGAGCGCGGTCATGATCAGTGCTTCACCGACCGGGCCGGCGACCTTGTCGATCGAAGCCTGACCAGCAAGGCCGATGTTGATGAGCGCGCGATAGATGCCGACGACGGTACCGAACAGACCGATGAACGGCGAGGTCGAGCCAACCGAAGCGAGGAAGGCGAGGCCACCCTGCAGTTTAGAGGTGACGGCGCTGGTCGAACGGTTGAGCGCCATCGTCACCCATTCGTGCTGGTCGATCTTGTCGGTCAGGCGACCTTCATGATGGTCCGAAGCGCGCAGGGCGTCATCGACGATCTGGCGGAACGGCGAGTTCTTTTCGAGCTTGGCAGCTCCGGCCTTGAGATCGGATGCCGTCCAGAACTTCTTTTCGAGTTCGCCGGCTTCGGTCATCACCTTACGCTGATCGATGAACTTGGTGATGATGATGAACCACGAACCCAGCGACATGATGACCAGGATAGCGAACACCGACTGTGCGATGATGCCGCCCTGTTCAAGCGCGGCCGCGAGGCCATAAGGATTTTCGACTGCGACGGTTTCCATTTTAATCTTCCCTCGATTATTCGATCTCGGCGATCGTTTTGAGTAGCTTGGAACTTGTTTCGACACCCCGGTTGCGACATCCCGCCCGAAGACGGGTTGCCGGCCGGCAATCACCCCTACCGGGCGTCCCGCAACTGCCAGCGAACCGGCTGCGTCTTGGTATCCGACACCGGCTGACCATCACGCGTTGCCGGGTTGAAGCGGAAACGACGCATGATGATCTTGCAGGTCGCGTCATCAAGACGGGGTGAACCGCTCGACTGCGTCACGGAGCAGGCAACGACCTTGCCCGTCGGATCGATGGTGTAGGATACGCGGGTGACACCCTGTTCCTCGGCACGGCGCGAGGCATCGGGGTAATCGTCTTCGCTGATGGAATTACCGCGACCCCTTGGCGTCGCCGGCGTCGGCGGTGCCAGCGCAGCAGGCGGCGCCGGTGGTGCGGGCGGCGTAAAGCGCGGCGGTTCCGGCTGCGGCTGGGTCTGCTGGACCGTGATCGTCGGCGCCGCTTCTGACATCACCGACACTTCGGGCGGCGGCACATAGGGCGGAATTTCGATATCCTTGGGCGGCGGCGGCGGCGGCTCGTCCGGCGGCGGCGCTTCGTCCTTGATGTTGACGGATTCGAGCGGGTTCACGATCGCCTTGACGGCTTTCAGCGCCAACCCCGTGACAAAAGCATAGCCAAGCCCGACGTGCAAAATGCCAACAAGGCCTAATGCCACCATCCGGTTGGTGCTTATCTTCTCCTCAGCGTATGCCATGGGCGCTGCGAAACTCCCTCTCACCAAATTGCGGAATTGCCGGGTGCATCAGATCCCCGTCCGCCTTGCGGCAATCCCTCTCCGGGAAAGCCTTAACCGCATCAAGGGTGAGGCCGCAACAGCTTTGTGCCGAAAAAGCGGCAGGATGGCGGTACTGCCCAAATTATTCGTTTGTTACCCGCAATCGGCTCGTGCCGCATCTCCATGTCCGCGACGGCCCGGCTTGATGACATTTTCGTGTCAATTGCGGTTGCGGCGCACTCGGCGTAGATTGATGCCATGCTTTTCTCGCGCCCTTTGCCCCTGTTCGTCGCCGCGTTGGCCACGATTCTTGCCGCGCTGCTGCCAGCCATAGCAACGCAGGCAGCGCCGCCGCCGGCCACGCTGCCACCGGCCACGCTGTCACATGCCGATCTCGCCGACCTGACG
>CAJAHV010000372.1 GCA_903939555.1 uncultured Alphaproteobacteria bacterium
GCCGACATCAACGATCTGGTTGCGCCGCTCGGAACGGCGATGACCGAAACGCAACTGCAACTGGCGTGGCGGCTGGTCGATGAACCGATCCTGTGTTTCGATGGCGATGGCGCCGGACAACGCGCCGCGTTGCGGGCGGCACTGCGCGCCCTGCCGCTGCTGGCTCCGGGCAAATCGCTGCGTATCGCGACCCTGCCAACGGGTGAAGACCCCGATGATCTCGTCAAGCGCGGCGGCGCTACGGCGTTCGAAGCCGTGCTGGCGAGCGCCATTCCGCTCATCGATCTGCTCTGGCGCAGCGAAACCGATGGCATCGAAGCGACCACCCCCGAGCGTCGCGCCGCCGTGCGCCAGCGCTTGCGCGCCCATGCAGACACCATTGCCGACCCGTCCATCAAGTCGCTTTACGCTGCCGATTTTTCGGCGCGCTTCGACGCGCTGTATCTGGCGCGTCCCGACCAACCACGTCGGGTCTATGTCGCTGGCAAGAAGTATCAGCCGCCACTGGCCGGGGCATCGGCCGCGTTGCGCGCCCGCGCCAGCGGCACCGGCAGCGGCAGCGGCGAGGTAGCAGCGCTGCTGATGGGCCTGCTCGTCCATCCGCGACTGGCCGATCACCATGGCGAGGCCCTGGCGGCACTGCCGATCGGCGATTCGCGCCAGTCGGGCTTGCGCGATGCAATGCTTGCCGCGCTGGCGACGTCTCCCGATCTTGAAAGCGCGGCTCTCAAGCACAATTTGGAGAGCAAGGGTGTTGGCGAGGCAATGCAGGCCGCCATTGCTGGCAACCGGCTTCGGTTTTCGTTCACGCGGGACGAAACTTCGCTTGCAACGGCATCGCGCGATTTCGGCATGATGGTTGAAACCATTGCAGCCCGCGTCCGGATCGAGGCCGAACTGGCAACGGCGACAGCCCGACTTCGGTCGAGCCTTGATGAGACGGATTTTCGCCAGCAGCAATTGCTGCTGGCAGAACGGGTTGAAATCGATGCGGCGATGATGCGACTGGCGGAATCGCTGCGAGATGACTAGAGGTTTATAATTCGCCGTCATAGCCGTCCGCGATTCGAGCGCCGGACGCCTGACGACAAGGGAAGAACAAGCATGGCAAAAGCGAACGGAACCGGCGCCGGCAATGGTTCCGATACCGAAGCGGCAGACGCCAAGGATGCGCCGCTGCTCGATCTCAACGAAGCCTCGGTCAAGAAGCTGCTCGCCCGCGCCAAAAAGCGCGGTTACATCACCTATGACGAACTGAACGAGGCCCTGCCCCAGGATCAGATGTCGTCCGAACAGATCGAAGACATCATGTCGGCGCTGTCGGAAATGGGCATCAACATCATTGAAAATGATGAACCCGCCGACGATCCGGCCGAAACAGCGCGCGCCGAAGATGACGAGGATGAACCCGAAGCCGTGGAAGGCGATCTGGGTACGGCGCCGTCCGCGCCGGTCGTCAAGGCGCCGCTCGATCGCACCGATGATCCGGTGCGCATGTATCTGCGCGAAATGGGCGCGGTTGAACTGCTCAGCCGCGAAGGCGAAATCGCCATCGCCAAGCGCATCGAGGCCGGCCGCAACACGATGATCGCCGGCCTGTGCGAAAGCCCGATGACGTTCACCGCGATGATCGAATGGTCAAACGCGCTGAACGAAGGCCGCATGCAATTGCGCGAGATCCTCGATCTCGAAGCCATGCTCGCCAAGGATCCGGCCGAAGCTGCCACCGACGAAGATGGCGAAGACAAGGATGGCAGCGGCCTGCCTTCCGTCCAGTTCAAGGAAGACGAGGAACCCGACACCGAAGGGTCGGCACCGGATGAAGAAGACGGCATGACAGAGCGGCGCTTGCGCCCCGATGGCAAGCCGGCAATTCCCGATGATGACGAGGAAGATACAACACTGTCGCTGGCAGCGATGGAAGAAGTACTGAAGCCGGCAGCGCTGGAAAAATTTGCTGAAATTACAGCAACCTACAAGAAGTTCCTGAAGTTGCAGGAAACCCGGCTGACCGCGCTCGGCGCCAACACCGCCTTTCCGGCCACCGATGAGCGCAAGTATCAAAAGCTGCGCGAAGAACTGACGCGCGGCGTCCAGTCGATCCATTTCAACAACGCCAAGATCGAATTGCTTGTCGACCAGCTTTATACCCAGAACCGTCGTCTGCTGGTGCTCGGCGGTCAGATGATGAAATTGGCGGACAAGCACAAGATCAACCGCAAGTCGTTTCTCGACGAGTATATGGGCAACGAGCTGGATGACAGCTGGCTTGTCCGCGTCGGCGGGCTAGACAAGAAATGGTCGGCGCTGGCCAAGGCAGAAGGCGAAACGGTAGAAACCATCCGCCGCGAAATCGCCAGCATTGCCGAAGCCACCGGTGTCGAACTCGGCGAATTCCGCCGGGTCACCAACATGGTGCAGAAGGGCGAGCGCGAAGCCCGCATCGCCAAGAAGGAAATGGTCGAGGCGAACCTGCGCCTCGTTATCTCGATTGCCAAGAAATACACCAACCGCGGCTTGCAATTCCTTGATCTCATTCAAGAAGGCAACATCGGCTTGATGAAGGCTGTCGACAAGTTCGAGTATCGTCGCGGCTACAAGTTCAGCACTTATGCCACTTGGTGGATCCGCCAGGCCATCACCCGCAGCATTGCCGACCAGGCGCGGACCATCCGCATTCCGGTCCACATGATCGAGACGATCAATAAACTGGTGCGCACATCGCGGCAGATCCTCCACGAGATCGGTCGCGAACCGACACCGGAAGAACTTGCCGAACGGCTGTCGATGCCGCTCGAAAAGGTTCGCAAGGTTATGAAAATCGCCAAGGAACCGATCAGCCTTGAAACGCCGATCGGCGATGAGGAAGATTCGCACCTGGGTGATTTCATCGAGGACAAGAATGCCGTCATCCCGGTCGATGCCGCCATTCACGCCAATCTCAAGGAAACCGTCACGCGCGTGCTCGCCTCGCTGACCCCGCGCGAGGAACGCGTGCTGCGCATGCGTTTCGGCATCGGCATGAACACCGATCACACGCTGGAAGAAGTTGGTCAGCAGTTCAGCGTCACGCGCGAACGCATCCGCCAGATCGAGGCAAAGGCGTTGCGCAAGCTCAAGCACCCAAGCCGCAGCCGCAAGATGCGCTCGTTCCTCGACGTCTGATCGGGGCGGCCAGCGTGAAAACACGGCGGGTGGTTGCCAAGCGCAGCCGCCCGTCGCACGATAGCATATGGCCATTCGATTCCTGCTCGCGCTGACGGTAGCCGTCTCCCTTGACGCCCCGGCAAGCAAGCCCCTCTCTCCTGCCGACAAGCTGATCGGCCAGGCGCTGGCGGGCAGCGCCTGCATGACCGGCGAAGGCGCCGGATCACTGTCAGCCTCCGGCAAGACCGTCCTGATCAAGGGCCTGACACCGGCGCACATGCCGGTCAGCAGCGATGCGGAGGCGCAGGCATTCTTCGACCAAGGCCTTGGCTTGCTGTTCGGCTTCGACTTCGACGAAGCGCAGAAGAGTTTCCGCCGCGCTGCCGAAATAGACGCGATGTGCACCATGTGCGGCTGGGGTGAGGCGCTGGCGATCGGTCCCTATATCAACAGCGGTCCTGTCGCCGCAAAGCACATCGCCGAGGGGCGCGCACTTGTCGCGCGGGTGCTCGCCGACACGCGTCTCAGCCCGCGTGACCGGGCATTGGCCGAGGCGCTTCATGCCCGCTATGCCCCCGGCGGCACCCAGAATGGCGCCCATGCCGATCTTTATGCCGACATGCTCGTCAAGCTTTCGGCCCGTTTTCCGGATGACAATCTTGTTGCCATCATGGCTGCCGAAGCCATCATGTCGGCCCAACCCTGGGATTATTGGCAGGCTGGCGGGAAGGTTCCCAAGGGCCGCATCGGCGAGGCGCTGGCCCTTGTTGAAACCGTGCTCGCGCGCGCCCCCGATGACCCGCAGGCGATCCACCTGCTCATCCACCTGACCGAGGCATCGGCCCACCCCGAGCGTGCCGCCGGACCTGCGGCGCGACTGGAAAACATTGCACCGGCGGCACCGCATATGGTCCATATGCCGAGCCATACTTGGTACCGCATCGGGCGCTTCGACGATGCCATTGCTGCCAACCGTCGCGCCATTTCGGCTGATGAGGCCTATGCGCGCAGCATTGGCGCCGATCCCGTCAACTATGGATATTTCAACCATCACAGCCATTTCATCGTTTCGGCTGCCACCCAGATCGAGGATCGCACAACGGCATTGGCCGCAGCGGCGGGGCTCGAAAAAGCCCTTGCCGCCAACGATCTGGCATCGTCGCCACGGCTCGAAATGCGGCTGATCACGGCCTTGCATGCCCGCACGCATTTCCTGTCGCCTGCCGAAGTGCTTGCCCTGCCTGCTGCCGACAAGCGCTTGTTGCGGATGCAGATGGCATGGCGGGGCGTACGCGCCGAAGCCATGGCGCTGGCAGGCGATACCAACGGTGCCCGCGCCGAGCTCATCGCCTTGCGCAATGCCCGTGACGCCATCCCGCGCGCCACAGCAGGCGATATGGCCTTCGCCGCCATAGCCGACAGCGTCGCACGCGGACGAATTGCCGAGGCCGAAGGCGACAGCAGCCAGGCCCTGCGGCAGTACCGCGCTGCCGAAGCCATCGAAAGCAACCTCGCTTACGCCGAGCCACCGCTGTGGCCGACGCCGATATCGGTACTGTCGGGGCAGTTGCGGCTGCGATTGGGAGACAAAGCCGGCGCCGCTGCCGATTTCCGCCGCGCGCTTGCCGAACGCCCGGGAAACCGGCTGGCTAGCACCGGACTGGCGAGTACCGGGCTGGCGTTGGCGGCCTCGCAATTTGGCACGGTCGGCGCAACGCGCACCGGATCGACCTATGTATCGTCGCAATGATCACAAGCCTGTCCCAATAACGGCACACTTTCCCGATTGCCTCGCAACGGTAACTTGAAAGCTGCAAATGTGAAGGATAAGACATCGCTTCATGAACATTGCTCCTGCGCGTCTGTTGGCACTGATGGTCGCTGTCGCCGCCGCCACACCTGTTTCAGAACCGCTGCGCGACCGTATCATAGCCGATGCGCGCGCCGTGCCTGCGACCAGCCTGATCTTTGATCGCACCACCAACGTGGAACGCAAGGGTGGCGGCACCAGCACCAAGGTCATCCTTGTCGAGCGCTGGGACGGCCGGAACTGGTCGCTGATCAGCAAGAATGGCAAGGTACCGAGCGTGTCCGAACGCCGTTCGATCGAGACGCTGGCAGCGGCAGCACCGGTGCCGGGCTATCATCGTCTTGCTATCCTGCTCGCGGCGGCCACCGAGGTTTCCAACGATGCCGAGGGCCGGATGCTGTTGCGTATTCCGGTGCTGCCGGCCGGGTCCGTACGCACCGACAGCAGCGACATCTCCAGCCATTTGCGCGCCGAGGCGCTGGTATCAAATCGCGGTGGCCAACCCTGGGTAGAGCGGGTTCATGTCAGCCAGCGCGAAGCCTTCAAGATGAATGCGCTTATCAAGGTCAAGACCTTCGACCAGATCAGCACCTACAAGCTCGATGCAACAGGGCGTCCACGCCTCGCCCGGCAGAGTGCCGATTCGATGGGATCGATGTTCGGCATCTCGGGCGGGCAGTCGAGCGAAACAATCTACACTTATCGTTGATCGGCGATTGCCGTCGGGGACCGCACGGCAGCGTCATGGCTGCGATCTCGTTTTTGATCCAGCCATCGTACCTGCCGCAATCGCGGGATTGCCTGTGTGCGCTACACCTTCTAACTTGCCGTATACGTCAACCGTTGAAGGCAAGATCTCCATGCGTTTCCAGGGCACTTCGGGCTATGTCGCCACCGATGATCTCAAGGTGGCCGTCAACGCCGCGGTTACCCTGCGCCGGCCGCTGCTGGTCAAGGGTGAGCCCGGCACTGGCAAGACCGTGCTGGCGCAACAGATCGCCGCTGCTTTCGATGCGCCGCTGATCGAATGGAACGTCAAATCGACGACCAAGGCACAACAGGGCCTTTATGAATATGACGCCGTCAGCCGGCTGCGTGATTCGCAGCTTGGCGACGCCCGCGTCCACGACATCGCCAACTATATCCGCAAGGGCAAGATGTGGGAGGCTTTCACCAGTGAAAAGCTGCCGGTCCTGCTCATCGATGAAATCGACAAGGCAGATATCGAATTCCCCAACGATCTGCTGACCGAACTCGATCGCATGGAATTCGATGTGTACGAAACCGGCGAACGCGTGAAGGCTGCGCAGCGTCCGATCGTCATCATCACGTCGAACAATGAAAAGGAACTGCCCGACGCGTTCCTGCGCCGCTGCTTCTTCCATTACATCAAGTTCCCCGATCGCGACACGATGGAAGCGATCGTGCGCGTCCACTTCCCCGACATCCAGCGCGCACTGGTTGCAGAAGCGATGAACATCTTCTTCGACATTCGCGAAGTGCCGGGGATGAAGAAAAAGCCCAGCACTTCTGAACTGCTCGATTGGCTCAAGCTACTGATGCACGAAGACCTGCCGATCGACGTGCTGCGCAATCGCGATACCAAGTCGCTGATCCCGCCGCTGCATGGCGCGCTGTTGAAGAACGAAGCTGATGTGATGCTGTTCGAACGGCTGGCGTTCATGAGCCGGCGCAACAACGCCTGACAAACCGATGAGAATGACGTCGCCGGCCCGGTATTCCCGGGTCGAGGGCGGCTCTCAGTCGCTTGTTCTGGTAATGGCCGGCAGTTCATCCACGACCAGCCTCTGCCGAGCCGATCAGCCATGGCGCATCATGTGCATCGGACGGCGCCAATCAGCCGACAGGTGAATGTCAGTCAGCGATGCTGTCAGGCGTTGCACCAGAAATCGGCTCCGGCCAGTCGATCCGGTCGGCGCGGCTGAAAACCTCAAAACCATCGGGCCGCGCCACGGCCACCAGCGTCAGCCCGGCCGCTGTTGCGGTGTCGATTGCCAGGCTGGTCGGTGCCGACACCGCGACGACGACGGCGGCGCCAAGGCTGCTGGCTTTCTGGATCATCTCGATCGACACGCGGCTGGTCAACAACAACATCGCGTCGCTGGTCGGCACGCCGCCGCGCCGCGCCGCGCCGATGAGCTTGTCGAGGGCATTGTGGCGACCGACATCCTCGCGCACGAGCAAGGGTGCCCCGCGCCGCCAAAGCGCTGCGGCATGCACCGCGCGCGTGGCGGCGCCGATCGGTTGCAATGCCGACAAGCCGGCCATGGCGGCAAGAATTTCGGGCGGCGTTGGCACGGGTCCATGGGCGACACAGGCGACCGGCGGCCGGTTGGCCTCGGCCAGGCTTTCGATGCCGCACAGGCCGCAGCCGGTCGGGCCGGCAAGTCGCCGCCGCCGTTCCTGCGCCGCCCGCGCCAGCGCGTCGGC
>CAJAHV010000373.1 GCA_903939555.1 uncultured Alphaproteobacteria bacterium
AAACAGCTGGGGCAAGCCGCTGCTGCCACACGGCGGTGGCGAGACGATGGAGCGCGTCAAGCTGCTGGCGCAGGAAAATGCCCAGCTGCGCGCCGAAGTCGGCAGCATGAAGGACCGGTTGCAGGTGCTCGAACGCATTGCTGTCGACAGCGGCACCCGGCTCGCCGAAGAGATCGACAATCTGCCGCCCAAGGCGCTCAATTGAACCGCTGAGCACCCCTTGTCCCGCCAACGGCCCGTCCCCGGCCACAGGAAAGCCCGACGATGAACCCATTTGAAATGGTCGTGATGATCGTAGCGATCGTAACCATCGGCAGGGTAGTGTCCAACCGCTATGGCGGCGGCATCTCCCGGCGGGACGCCAAGCGCGCCGCGCTGGCACAGATGCTGCAACCGCGTCAGCCCGATGCCGTCAGTGCCGAAGAGGCCGACCGCATGAAGAACGAAATCCGCCGCCTTAGCGACCGCCTCGTCGTGCTCGAACGCATCGCCACCGATCCGGCCAAGCGCCTGTCGGACGAGATCGAAAGCCTGAAACGCGACTGAAGCCCCGGTCCCGCCACCCCTGAACCCCCATTCAGACATTAGGGAGGACACATCATGCCACCCGCCGATTCGCTGCTGATCCTGTCGGGCGCCACGCTGGCCGCTATCGGGCTTGTCGCCGGCTTTGCCGCCTGGGCCTGGGCCGGTTGGCTGCGGCTGCGCGCCCGCGAGCTTGAAATGATCCGCGGTGACAGGCCTGACCTGCTCGCCATCGGCCAGCGTATCGACCTTGCCGATCTGAAGGAACGTATCCGCAAGCTTGAGGCCATCGCCGCAGGCGTCGATCTATAAGCGCGCAGGCGTCGATCTGTAAGCGCCGCAGGCGGTGACCTATGAGCGCCGCCGATTTCTGGTTGCTGCGACGCCGCGTAGCTTGACCCCTGCCGCGCGGCTGCGCAAACGCTGTCGGCATGAGCATTGCCACCTTCGATGATGTCGAGGCCGAATTCGACGCCTTCGACGACTGGGATGACCGCTACCGGTTGCTGATCGACCTCGGCCGCGCGCTGCCACCGATGCCCGACGCGTTCAAGACCGATGCCACCCGCGTGCGCGGCTGCGCCAGCCAGGTCTGGCTGCACCCGCGGCTTGCCGATGGCCGGCTGCATTTCGCCGCCGACAGCGACGCCGCCATCGTCAAGGGGCTGGTGGCGCTGGTGCTGCTGCTCGCCGACAACCGCCCGCCCGCCGCCATCGACACGGGCGAAATCCGCGCCCGGCTCGATGCGCTCGGCCTGTCCAAGCACCTGTCGTCGAACCGCACGCAGGGGCTGGCCTCGATGATCGCGCGCATCGGCGAGCTTGCCGCCACAAGCGCCGCATGACCCGCGGGGCCGATGACGCCGCCGCGCGGCAGAAGCGGTTCCTGCAGCGCTTCCTCGACAGCGTGCCGCATCTCAAGCTGATCGGCATCGGTTATCGCGACCATGGCAAGGACTGGGCCGAGCTGGAAATGCCCTTTGCCGAACAACAGCTTGCCGATCCCGATTATGGCATCATCGCTTCGGGCGCGATCTTCACGCTGCTCGATAATTGCGCTGGCTTTGCCGTGTTGGTGGTACGCGGCGAGATGATCCCGTACGCCACGCTCGACATGCGGGTCGATTATCTGCGCGCCCCGGCGGCAAAGGCCACCGTGATCGGCCATGCCGAATGCTATCGCATCACCCGCCAGATCGCTTTTGTGCGCGGGCTGGCGCACGATGGCGATCCGGCCAATCCCATCGCCAATATGGCCGGCACGTTCATGTTTACGGCGCGAGCCGATGCCATGGGCATGTTCCCCGCCCCTGCCGGCAGCGAGGCCGCGGCATGACCAGCCTCGCCCTTGCCGCGGCGCTGCGCGATGAACGCCATGGCCGGCTCGACATGCTGCCCTATGCGCGGGCGCTCGATCTGCATTTCGACCAGGATGACAGCGAAGTCCGGTTGATCATGCCGTTCGCCATCGGCCTTGTCGGCGCGCCGGGGCGTATCCATGGCGGCGCGCTGGCCGGGCTGCTCGAAATCGCCGGGCTGGCGGCGGTGATCGTGGCACAAGCCGACGCCGATCAGCTGCCGCGCATCCGGCCGGTGACGGTGACGGTCGATTTCATGCGCGAGGGATCACCCATCGATACCCATGCCGCTGCTACTGTGACGCGGCTGGGCCGCCGCATCGTCAATGTCAGCAGCCTGGCCTGGCAATATGACCGCAGCCGGCCGATTGCCGCGGCCAACATCAACTTCCTGCTCGATTGGCCCGAGGCGACGTAAGGCGCTGCAGGCGCTTTACCTTGCTGGCGCCATGGCGGCGACGGCGGCGGCCGGCAGGTCGCTGAACACGCCGTCAATGCCGGTTTCGAGATACAGGCGGATTTCGGCTTCAGCGTCGCCGCGATCCTGCGGGTTGGTGCCGCGGCGGTAGGGGACGGCGAGGAAGTAATTTTCCGGCCGGAAGGTCCAGGGGTGCACCTGCAACCCGGCGGCATGGGCATCGGCGACCAGCGTCGTGGCGGTGCCGAGCACGCCGGCAGCGGTGCGCGGAATGATGCGGTCGCGCGCCGGGCCGATGCCGGCGGCATAGGTGGCGACGCCGGCAAGGCCCGTCGGGGTGACGAGCGCATCATAGGCGATACCATCGCCCGACACGCCGGCGTCGATCAACTGGATCAGCCGCACGCCGGTCTGGCCGTGCAGATCCTTCAGGTTCTGCACTTCGAACGACTGGATGAACACCGGTGCCGCCGCTGTCGTCCAGCCGGCTTGCTTGAGCGCCGCCAGCAGCGGTGGTTCGAGCGGCAGGCCGATGGCGCGGAAATGGCTGGGATGCTTGGTTTCTGGGTAGATACCGATGGTTCGCCCGGTGCGCGCTGTCGCCGCTTTGGCGAGTGCGATGATCTGGTCGAGCGTCGGAATGCGTTCCTGGCCATCGAACGCGGTGTTTGCCGGGCGCAGTTGCGGCAGGCGTTCGCGGGCGAACAATGTCTGCAATTCGGCCAGGGTGAAATCTTCGGTGAACCAGCCGGTGAAGGCTGTGCCATCGATGGTCTGTGTCCTTTTACGGGCGGCGAATTCGGGATGGCTGGCGACATCGGTGGTGCCCGAGATCTCGTTTTCATGGCGGGCGACAAGATGGCCGTCCTTGGTCGCCACCAAGTCGGGTTCGATGAAATCGGTGCCCTGTTCGATGGCGAGCGCATAGCTGGCCAGCGTGTGTTCGGGCCGGTCGGCACTGGCACCGCGATGCGCGATGACGATCGGCGGGCCGGGCGGGGCAAGCACCGGCCCGGATTTCGGCATCCCGGATTTTGCCAGCGGTGCGGCAGCGGCAATCGTCGACATCAGGCCCAGCACTCCGGCGATCAGCAATCCGCGCATGTCCAGCAATCCCCGCAGCGCCTGTCGCTGCGCCAGCTATAAACGCAGAACCGCCGCCGCGCGAGGGGGCGCGCGGCGGCGGTGGCAACGGCTGGGCACCCCCGGGGAAGCGGCGCGCCCGACCGCTACCTGGTCATGCCGTCACAACGGATAGGCGGCGGTGAACTGGCTATCCAACTGCGGCAGGTACATGGCGAGTTGCGCCCCGGCGTTGCCTGCCAGATTGCCGATCCCGGCGACGGCGTGAAAGCCCGCGCCAATCGCGGCGGCAGTGCTGCCGCCGCGCACCCCCAATGCTGAAAAATCGATATTGCCGGTGCCGACCGGGGCGGCGAACAGGTCGGTGGCGGCGAAACCCCGGCGCTGCGTGCTGTCCCAGATATCGATATTGTCGGCGATGGTCAGATTGACATTGGCAAAGGCGGCTCCGGCCCGGATATCGACCAACGGCACGACATTGCGGCTGATCACGCCATCGGACAGGTTGCTGATCGTAAGCCCCGGCACCACGCCGGCACCATCGGCATCACGGACGGTGTTGCCGGTCACCACGACGCCATCGATATCGGCCGCCGAGATGGCGTTGCGCAAATTGC
>CAJAHV010000374.1 GCA_903939555.1 uncultured Alphaproteobacteria bacterium
ATGTCCGGATCGGCGATGTCCGCTCCGAAGCCGATATCCGCATCAGCGCAGTCGGCAACATCACCGCCGGCGCGCTCAGCGCTGCCGATTCGATCTTCCTGCGCGCCGCCCTGCCAGCAACAACGCCGGCAACAACGCCGGCCGCGCCGGTGATCAGGACCGGCAATATCGATACCGGCATCACCAACCCGCTTGCCGGGCCGGCTGGTAATTTCCTGCTGTTCGTCGAATCGGCCGGTACCGCCGATGTCGGCAATGTCCGGGCTAAGGGGTCGATCGGCATCATCGCCCGGGGCGGCGCGCTGGTGACCGGCGACCTCGCGGCGGGCAGCACGATCGCCCTGCTCGACGGGCTGGGTATCGCCACCGGCGCGATCACCACGCCAGACACGGCCGGTGTGTTCATCGCCTCGCACCGGCAGGCGCCGCTGATCGGTTTCGATCAGCCGGGCACCCCTGATTATGCCGCGCTGTTCGCTGCCACGCCGATGCGGCTGGTCGGTGACCTGACCATCAACGGCGCGGTGACGACGGGGCTGTTCAAGGCGGCGGCGACCGGCACAGTCACAATCGGGACGCTGGCGGCTGCGCATGACATCTATGTCGATGGGGCGGCGCTGGCGTTGGGCAGCATTGCCGGCGGGTCGGACCTTGAACTCATCAGCGATACCGCGCTGACGCTCGGCAATGTGCGCGCCGAAGGCGATATCGATCTGTCCGGCGGCGGTCGGCTTGTCGCCGGCAGCCTGAGTGCCGGGGATTCGGTCACTCTCGTCGGGGCCGGGGTGACGACCGCTTCAATCAGCGCCGGCATTACCGCCGCATCCCGCGATCCGCTGGCGCTGTATGGCGTCGGGGTGCGCAGCAACGGGGCGGTCAGCATCGGCACGATCGACGCGCGCGGCCCGGTCGGCCTGGCGGCACTGGACAGCAGCATCAGCGCGGCGGCGATCACCACGGGCGAATCGCTGGCCCTGCTGGCGCGCACCGGCGTGACGGTCGGCAGCATCCGCACACCGGCTGGCGGGCTGACGCTGGTTGCCGCCGACACGATGGCGACGCTGGTCACCAAAGCGGCCAATGGCAATGCCGATTACACCGCGCTGGCGAACGCGGCGCCGGTGGCGCTGGCCGGGCCGGTGGCGTTGGGCGGCAGCATCGATACCGGCACGTTGCGTATCGCTGCGACCGGCGCGGTAACCGGCAGCGCACCGATCAACGCCACGGGCGCGGTCACCATCCGCTCGGGTGCGCTAGCGCTCGGCGCGATCAACGCCGGCGGCCTGCTCGATATCAGCAGCACCGGCACGCTGGCGCTGGGTGCGCTGCGCGTCGAAGGCGGTATCGATATCGAAGCCGGCGACACCATCAGCATCGCCGGCATCAGCGCCGGGGATTCGGTCGCCATCGGCTTTGGCGATGCGGCGGCGGCGGGCGCAAGCTTGACGACGGGCAGTATCGACGCCGGCAGCCTGCGGCCGTCGCAGGCCCCGGGCGCAGCCTATCAGGTCGGCGTCAGCGGGCGCGGCGCGGTCAGCATCGGGGCGGTCACGGCGCGGGGCAATATCGGCCTATTGTCGGCGAACGGCAGCATAAGCGTCGGTGCGGTCAGCACCACGGCAGCGTTCGCCGGGCTGGCGGCGACCGGCTTTGCCGGCGCGAGCATCAGCACGGGTCCCCAGAGCGCCGTCTATGTCGCCAATGCCAGCATGTTCACGCCGTTTGCCGGCACGCTCGATGCGCTCGGGCCGGCTGCGGGCTTTGATTTTGCAGCACTGTTCGCGCTGGCGCCGGTGCGCATCGGCGGGCCCCTGGCGCTGTCCGGCGCCGTCGCCACCGGGCGCTTCACGGCGGCCGCGAGCGGTGCCGTGACGCTGGCGGGCCTTGCCGCCGGCACGTCGGCCAACATCGACAGCGGTGCGCTGGCCAGCTTTGGCGGCACGGTCACCGCGCCTGCGATTATTGTGTCGTCGGCCGATATCGCCATCACCGGCGGGTTGGGCAGCAGCGCGACAAGCGCCGTCACGCTCAACATCGCGGCGACCGCCAGCGCCATCACGCTGGGCGGCAGCAATGACAGCGGTGGCGGCTATGTGCTGGGCAGCGCCGAAGCCGGGCGGATCGCGGCGACGACCCTGACCATCGCGGCACAGGGTAACGAGCCGGCAGCGATGACGGTGCAGGCGCTGAATTTTGCCGGCAGCGGTGCCGCCACCAGTGGCCGGACGCTGGCGCTGGTCACTGGTGGCAGCATCCGGATCAATGGCGCGCTGGCGCTGACGGGGGCGGGGGCTGGCGATACGCTGCGGCTGTCGGCCGGGCGGCGTATCGAAATCGCGACCGATGCCGGCGGCCGGATCGACGGCACTGCAAGCGGCGGCACCGCAAGCGGCGGCGCAGCGGGCGGCGGCACCCTGGGTGGTACTATCGACCTGTCGGGTGCCGATGTCTGGGTCGGCACCAGCGACCTGCTCGGCCAACTCGCCGCCAACAGCGGCTTTGCCGGGCGCGATGCGGCGTTGGCAGCGGCGGCGGCTGTCCCCGATCTGGCGGGTGCGCTGGCCGCCGATCGCATCATGGTTGCCGCGCAGGCGAGTTTTCTCGTCCAGAACAGCGGCAGCGTGGCCCAAAAGGCCGGGTTCAGCGCTGGCAGCGGCGGCTTCAGCATCCGGCCGAGCGGCACGACGGCGCTCGATCTTGTCATCAACGGCCGCGCCCAGGATGCGGCGGGCGCCTTCCAGATCAATCAAAAGACCGTCGATGTTGTCCGGTTCGCCAGCGCCACCGACGCCCCGGCGGGCTTTGCCGCTACTGCGACTGTCAACGCGTGCAGCATTGGCAAGATCTGCGGCCTCGCCGCCGAACAAGGCGGGCTGGTGGTCAGTAATATCGGCAATACCGTGGCGGCATTGACCCAAGGTACGCAGGCCTCGTCCGAGGCAGCCATCGAGGAAGCCGCTGAGCAAGCTGCGGAGGAAGCCAGCGACGCCGCCGAAAACCAGCCGCAGACACGCCTTAACCGGCTTGTCGACTTGTCGGTTGCGATCGAGGATGCGCCGATCACCGAGCCGATAACCGGCGAGGGTAATCCGACGCTGTGGCTCGATCTGCCGGCCGATGCTGGGGTGAAGCCATGATAAACCGCCTGTTCACGCTTGGGCTTGCCGTTGCGCTCGCCGCCCCGGTGCCGGCCGCCGCCGGCCTCAAACTTGCTGACAGCTTCCGTGTCGGCAGCGGCGGGGTGCTGTGCACGGCACAGAGCCGCATCGCCGATCCGATGCTGGTGAGCATGTTCGACCGCGGTTATCGCATCACCTGCCGCGATGCCGCGGCGCCGGTTGGCAAGCTGTTCGCGCTGCGGCAGGGCGGCACGGGTGCTACCCCCGCCGCACGGGGGGCGGGCGCTACCATCGCCGCAGGAGGTGCGGGCGCTACCATCAATACAGTCGCCGCACGGCTGGTGGCGGGACGCGATGCCGATATCGTCTGTGCTGCCCCCGGCCCTGCCGATGTGCCCGAAATTGCCGATGCCCGCCGGGCCGACTGCCAGCAACAGGGGCTGGCTTATTCGGTTTATACCGTGGCACGCGGCAAGACGCTGTATGTCGCCGAAGGGTTGACCGGCTATGGCTCGGCGCTGCGGCTGGCGCTGCGTGCCCTTGTTGCCGATGCCCCGGTCGGCGGTGACGTCGAAGTCGCCTCGACTGCAGCCGGCGATCCGGCGGCGTTCGCGCGCATCCAGGCCGGCAGTCTTGATGCCAGCCAGGCGCTTGCCGAAGGCTATGTCCGCAACAATGTCGGCAGTTTTGCCGAAGCGTCGGAGTTCTTCGACCTGCTCGTCGAACGCAGCCGTCAGGGCAGCCCGGGTTTCATCCGCAGTGCCGAATATCTTGTCAACCAGGCGCTGCAGCAATCCAATCTCGGCAATTTTGCCGAAGCCGATGCGCTGTTCGCCCGCGCCGGCGCCGCACTCGATCGCTCGGACCCGGTGGTGCTGCGGCTCGATCGCAATTTTCGTGCCATGCACGCGCTCAACCAGCGGCGCCCGCAGGCGGCGCTGGCCGCGCTGGATATCGCGCGCACCGGCGAAATCGCCGGGCTCGATCGCGAGCGCGTCGCGGTCGGCTATATCGACGTGCCGCTATCGCAAAAGCTCAACAGCGCCGATGCCGGGCTGGGCAGCCTGACGCAGGTCGACGCGCGGATGACCCCCGAGGAACGCAGCGCGATGCTCGATGCCCAGGGCGAATATTTGCGGGGCGCCGCACTGCGCAGCCTGCACCGCGACGCCGCAGCGCTGTCGGCGTTGGCTGACAGCCAGCGCCGGCTCGATGCGGTGCGCCAGGGCCAGGTGCAAAGCGCCCAGTGGCTCAAGGCCGGGGCCGCCACCGAACGCGCCATCATCGAGGAACGCAGCAACCAGCCCAAGGCAGCGCGCGCCTCGCTTGAAGCGGCGGCAGCGCTGTATGGCATCGAATTCCCCGGTTCGCCGGCCTATCTGGTGGCGCAGGCGAGGCTCGCAACGCTGCTGGCGCGGCAGGGCGATATCGTTGCTGCCACGCGCCTCTACCGCGAGATCATCAAGGCCAGCCCGGGCACACCGGGCGCCGGCCAGGCGGTGCGCGCCCTTATCGGGCCCTATTTCGCCCTGCTGATCGACAGCAGCCAGAAAGGCAATGCCGCTGCTGCTGCGGATTTCTTCGATGCCAGCCAGATTCTCGTGCGCCCCGGCGTTGCCCAGACCCAAGCGGTGCTGGCCCGCGAATTGTCGGGGGGCAGCGATGCCGCCGCCAGCCTGTTCCGCCAGTCAGTGACGCTGTCGCGTGATATCGTCCGTGTCGACGGCGAGATCGCCACGCTCGCCGCCAAGACTGTCGCCGGCCTCGAAGAGGCTGGCCGCGCGCTCGTCCTGCGCACCCGGCGCGAGGCCTTGGGGCGTGACCAGACCGCCGTGCTGGCCAAATTGTCGGATTTTCCGCGCTATCGCAGCGTTAGCAACGATATCGTGACGCTGGCCGATCTGCAGGCCAAGCTGCGTCCCGGCGAAGCTTATTACAAAATGGTGCTGGTCGGCGACGATGCCTATGCTCTGTTCACCCGCGCCGGCGGCGACAGCCGCGTCCTGCGCGTCGGCGCGTCGGTTGCCGAGCTTGGCCGCATCGTCGCGGGCTTGCGTGATACCATCGTCAAGTTCGAAAATGGCCGGCCCGCCACCTATCCCTTTGATGCAGTGGCAGCGCGGCGGCTGTATCTGGCGCTGTTCGGCCCGGTTGATGCGGTGATGCCGGCGGTGCGCCACCTGGTGTTCGAACCCGATGGCGCGCTGTTGCAATTGCCGGTGAACCTGCTGATCACCAGCGATGACGGGCTGGATGCCTATGAAAAACGGCTGGAAATGCCCGATGGCGATGCCTTCGACATGCGCGGCATCGCGTGGCTGGGGCGCACCCGCATCGTGTCGACCGCGGTCAGCCCGCGATCTTTTCTCGATGTGCGGGCGCTGGCGCCGTCACGCGGCAGTCGCTCCTATCTCGGCCTTGGCGAAAACGCCCGGCCGGAAGCGGTTGCCACCACCGCCACCGCCACGGCTACCATAACCGCCGCCACTATCCCGGCGCGCGACGCCCCGGCGCGCGACGCTTGTGACTGGCCGCTCAGCGAATGGCGCAACCCGATTTCGCAGGTGGAATTGAACATCGGAGCCTCGCTCATCGGCGGCGGCAGCGCCGAAGTGACGACGGGTGCCAGTTTCACCGATACCGCGCTCAAGGATCGCGGCGACCTGCGGGATTTCCGCGTCATCCATTTCGCCACGCATGGTTTTGTCACCGCGCCTCGCCCCGAATGCCCGGCACGCCCGGCGCTGCTTACCTCGTTCGGCAGCAGCGGTTCCGACGGGCTGCTGTCGTTCCGCGAGATCTTCGACCTGTCGCTCGATGCCGATACGATCATCCTGTCGGCGTGCGATACTGCCGGCACGGCCACGGCGGCGGCAACGCGCGATGCCGGGGTGGCGACGGGCGGGAATTTCGCGCTCGACGGGTTGGTGCGCGCCTTTGTCGGCGCTGGCGCGCGTGCCGTGATCGCCAGTCACTGGCCGGTTCCGGACAATTATGATGCGACCAGGACGTTGATCACCGGCCTGTTTACCGATGTCGGCGGGCAAAGCGTTGGCGAAGCGCTGCGGGGTTCGCAGGTGCGGCTGATGGATGCGCTCGATACCTCGCATCCCTATTACTGGTCGGGCTTTGCGATCATCGGTGACGCGGCCAAGCCGCTGTACGGCGCGCCCCCAGCGCGTGCGGCCGTGGCCGCAGAATGACCCCGGCCCGGCTGACCCGCACCGCCACGGCCGGCATGACCCGGCGCCCGGCACCGCCACAAGGCCGGCATGGACGCTGATGTCATCATGCAGCGGCTGGGCGCGCTGCGCCGCGCGCTGGTGCAGGCGGGCTGGGTGCGGCTGGTCGCGACGCTTGGCGTGCTGGTCCTTGCGGTGGTCGTGGCGCGGCTCGGCTGGCAACTGCCGGTCACCATCGGCATCGAGCGCGCGCTTTATGATGTGCGCACTGCCATTACCGCGCCTCGGGTCGATCAGGACAAGCGCATCGTTCTCGTGGTTTTCAGCGAAGACACCATCCGGGCAACCGGCAAGCGCTCGCCGCTCGATCGTGTACTGCTCGGCAAGGCGCTGGCCAATCTCGACAAGCTCAAACCGCGCGCCATCGGGGTCGATATTCTGGTCGATTCGCCCCAGCCCGAAGATGCCGCGCTGATGGCCAATCTGGCGACGATCAAGACGCCGACCTTTTTCGGCTTTTCGACAATCACCGACAATGGCCAGCAGGTGATGACCTATCAGGAAGCGCATATGCGTGACCTGTTTGCCCGGCTGAAGGGCGGCCCGGTCAAGCCGGCATCGATCCGGTTCAATACCGATGGCGATGATGTCTGGCGGCTCTGGCCGACGCCGGCAAAGCAGCCGCCGCCGCTGCTGGTGAACGCGCTGACCAGCGCTGGAGGCAAAAGTCTGGGTTACGAGAATTTTTCCGGTGCTGCGGTGGTCCGCCGTCCGGCCAACAAGGAGCGCCCGGTCTTCCTGTCCTTGCCCGTCGACCTGTTCGCCGATCCGGCGATGGCAGTGGCCTTTGGTAGCCAGATCGCCGGCCGCATCGTGCTGATCGGCGCCGATCTGCCGGAGGCGGACCGCTTCGTCACGCCGGTGACGCGGGTGACCGGCGCCACTATGCCGGGCGTGGAACTGCACGCCACGCTGGTGGCGCAGGCGCTCGACGGCGTGAAGCTGGCACCGATCCCCGGGCTGTATCTGTGGTTGGCGGCGGCGCTGGTCGTGGTGCTGGCAGCGATCATCGGCGGTTTTGATCTGCCGATCCGCATCGTCGTGCCCTTGGGACTGGCACAGGTTGCCGGCATCATCGTCGTGCCCTTCCTGTTGCAGAATACCCACCAGATCGACACCTATGGCCTGCCGGCGTTCGGGCTGGGGCTGGGCTGGCTGCTCGCGCTGATCGCCGCCAGCACCACGGCGCGGATCATCGGCGCCGAACAACGCCGTTTTGCGCAGGGTGCGCTGGGCAAATATCTGCCGCGCGATGTGGCGCAACAGATTTTGCGGGAACCCGGGCAATTGCAGTTGCATGGCGAACGTCGTGAAATCTATGCGCTGTTCACCGACATCGAAGGCTTTACCAGCCTGTGCCAGACGCTCGATCCGGAAATCGTCGCGACGATGCTCAATGAATATCTCGAAGTGATGTGCGTCACCATCCTCGACTATGGCGGCACCATCGACAAGTTCGTCGGAGATGCAGTGGTGGCCTTTTGGGGTGCGCCGCTGGCCCGGCCCGATGATGGCGAACGGGCGGCGCAATGCGCCGTGGCGATGAGCGTGGCCGGCAAGGCGCTGATGAAGGAAGTTGCCGATGGCAAGAAGCTGGGCCGCACGCGCGTCGGCCTGCATTTCGGCAAGGCGATCGTCGGCAATTTCGGCGGCGAAGGCCGTATCCAATATACCGCGCTGGGGGACAGCATGAACGTCGCGGCGCGGCTGGAAAGCGCCAATAAGCAGTTGAAGACCGCCGTGCTGGTCAGCCGTGAAGCCGCCGAACGCTATCGTCTCGACAAGTTCCGCCCGATGGGCCGGGTCCGGGTGCGTGGCCGCGAAGCGCCGATCGAAGTTTTTGAACCGCTGGGTGTCGGCGCTGCGGTTGCCGATCCGGTGTTCGCCGGTCTTTACGCGCGCTTCGAATCGGGTGACCTTTCGGCCCTGGAGGATTTGCGGGCCCGGGCCGCGGGTGCGCCGGACGATGCAGCGCTCGCGCAGCTTGTGAAACGTCTCGAACACGTCGGACCAGGAGGAAGCCATGAACTCGATTAAGTCTCTCACCGCGACATCATTGTCGCTCGCCACCCTCACCACGACATCGTTGTCGCTCGCCACCCTCGCCGGGGCCGTCCTCGCTGTGCTGCCTGCCCCGGCGCAGGCCGTGCCGATGGTGGTGCGCGCGGTCGGCCCGTCGTCGGCTGCCTACAAGCCCGGGCAGAAGCTGCCGGAAACCGCGACGCTGGTGCTCAAACCGGGTGATATGCTGACCGTGCTCGATGCCAAGGGAACGCGCAGCTTCACCGGCCCGGGCAGTTTCCGTTTCGACCAGGTGAGCGCCTCGGCCGCGGCACCGACCGCCTTTGCCGAATTGCTCACCCAGAAAACCGAACGCCGCGCCCGTATCGGGGCGGTGCGCGGCTCGGGGGGCGAAATGACCGGCAAGCCGGTGCCGCCGGGGATCTGGGCGATCGACGCCGCCGCTGGCGGCACCGTCTGTGCCATCGATGCGGAAAAGCTGTCGGTGTGGCGCGCCGAGCCGATGGCCGTAGGCAGCCTGACGATCACCCGGCTCGCCGATGGCAAATCGGCAGAACTGCCCTTCGCCGCTGGCCAGGCCGTCGCCAACTGGCCGGCCGCTGTCGCCGGCAGCGGCGGTGCCTTCCGGGTCGCCAGCGGCACCGGCGCGCCGGCAATGCTCACCGTCAAGCTGCTCGCCAAGGTGCCGGCGGCGGTCGACGAGCTTGGCGCGGCCTTGCTCGAAAGCGGTTGCACAGCGCAGTTCGACCGTCTCGCCAATGCTACAAAGGTCCCCGCGACGGCGCCCTGATCCGCGCCAATAATGCGGTTGAACGGCGGCGGTGGGGCGGGGTTCCACTGGCGCTGTTTCGCATTCGCAGCATAAACATGGCGTTTTGCGGCAAACTAGGGCAAGGGGGCGCATGTCCTTTGAAACTCTGCCGCCGCTTCTCGCCGAAGCGCTTTCCGCCCGTGGCTATGCCGCGCCCACCCCGGTCCAGGCCGCCGTCCTCCAGCCCGAAGCCGAGGCGCGTGACTTGCTGGTCTCTGCGCAGACCGGATCGGGCAAGACCGTCGCCTTCGGTGTCGCCATGGCGGCCCAGCTGCTCAATGACGAAGGCCGCGCCGACCGCGCCGGTGCGCCGCTGGCGCTGGTCATCGCGCCGACCCGCGAACTGGCGCTGCAGGTCAGTCGCGAACTGATCTGGCTGTATGGCAAGACCGGCGCGCGCATCGCCACCTGTGTCGGCGGCATGGATGCTTCCAAGGAACGCAAGCTGCTCGGCCAGGGCGCGCATATCGTCGTCGGCACGCCGGGGCGGCTGCGCGATCACCTTGAACGCGGCGCGCTGCAACTGGGCAGCATCAAGGTCGCCATCCTCGATGAAGCCGATGAAATGCTCGACATGGGGTTCCGCGAGGACCTTGAGCAGATCCTTGATGCGACACCCGAAGCACGGCGCACCTTCATGTTTTCGGCAACCATCCCCAAGCCGATCGTGGCGCTGGCCAAGCGCTACCAGCGCGACGCGCTGCGCATCTCGACGGTGGGCGAAGACCGTGGCCATGGCGACATCGCCTATCAGGCCGTCACCGTGGCGCCCGCCGATATCGAGAATGCCGTCGTCAACCTGTTGCGCTTCCACGAGGCACCGACGGCGATGCTGTTCTGTGCGACGCGCGACAATGTCCGCCACCTCCACGCCAGCCTGATCGAGCGCGGCTTCGATGCCGTGGCGCTGTCGGGCGAACATTCGCAAAGCGAGCGCAACCAGGCGCTACAGGCCCTCAGGGATCGCCGCGCGCGCATCTGCGTCGCCACCGATGTCGCTTCGCGCGGGATCGATCTGCCCAATCTGTCGCTGGTCGTCCATGTCGAACTGCCGCGCGATGCGGAGATCCTGCAGCACCGTTCGGGCCGCACCGGGCGTGCCGGCAAAAAGGGTACCGCCGTGCTGATCGTGCCCTATCCGGCCCGCCGCCGCGTCGATGCTATGCTGCGCGGTGCCAAGATCAACGCCGAATGGCTGCCGGTGCCGGGGCCGGACGATATCCGCCGCAACGACCATGAACGCCTGCTCGCCGCGCTGATGGAAGTGCCGGTGGAAATCGACGATGAAGATCGGGCGCTGGCCGAACGCCTGCTCGCCGAACGCAGCCCTCAGGATATCGCCGCGGCGCTGGTGCGCATGCACCGTTCGAAAATGCCGGCGGTGGAAGAACTGCTCGACAACAGCGGTCCGGCGCCGCGCACCGACCGCGGCATGAAGGACGCGCCGCGTGACGGGTTCGATGACACGGTGTGGTTCCGCATGGATGTCGGCCGCCGGCTCAACGCCGATCCGCGCTGGCTGCTGCCGCTGATCTGCCGCCGCGGCCATGTCACCAAGGCCGAAATCGGCGCGATCAAGATCGGCCCCGAGGAAACCAGCTTCGAAATCCCGCGCGCACTCGCCGATCGTTTCATCGACGCGCTGCGCCGCACCGAAGGTGAAGACCGCTCTCCCGAAGGCGGCATCCGCATCATCCCGGCCAACGGCCCGCCGCCGCGCGGCGCTGGCACCGGCGCCGGCAGGCCCAATCGCCCGGTGCTGGCCCGCGCGCCCGGTGGCGGCGGCTTTGCCGGCAAACCCGCCGGCCCGCGTGGCCCGCGGCCGGGGCCG
>CAJAHV010000375.1 GCA_903939555.1 uncultured Alphaproteobacteria bacterium
AAGCCTTCGACTATGCCGAGCAGGATGACGTCCAAAAGGCTTTGCTGCATGAAAACTCCGCGCCGTCTTCGGGCTTCAGGCCGAAGGTGCGTTCTGGTTGAAGCGGCCGCTGGGGCGATAGCGTTCGAGCATTGCCGGCACGAAGGCCGCCATCGGGGTCGGCAACACGCCGAGGTCCGCAAGGCCCGGCATCCCCGACGTCACGACATTGTCCTTGCCCAGCATCGCAAGCTGGTCCGACGTCATCGGCATGAAGGGCAGCACATCGCCGAGCTTGGCCATCAACGCAGCAATCAAATCCGGCACCTCGACCAGCCGACGTTGCTGCCGCGTTTCCGCATTGATCATGGCGAGGATGGCGCGAAAGCTCAGCACATCGGCCCCGCCCAGTTCATAAGTGCGGCCAGCCGCCGCCGGGCTGTTAAGTGCGGCGACGACGGCAGCGGCGACATCCATCACGAACACCGGCTGGAACCGTGTGTTCCCGGCAATGACCGGCAAAACGGGCGACAGTCGCGCCATGGCAGCAAAGCGGTTGAGAAACTGGTCTTCCGGCCCGATGATCAGGCTGGGCCGCAGGATCGTCGCGGTCGGGATCGCCGCGAGCACGGCGGCTTCGCCCTGCGCCTTGCTGCGGGCATAGGGCACCGGCGAGGCGGCATCGGCACCGATGGCGGAAACCTGCACATAATGGCGCACCCCGGCGGCAGCGGCAGCGCGCGCCGCGCGCCCGGCACCTTCGGCCTGCACCGCGTCGAAACGCTGCTTGCCCGATTCAGCCAGGATGCCGACGAGATTGACGCCAGCGGCCGCGCCATCAAAAGCCGCGGCCATCTGTGCATCCGACGTGATGTTGCCATGCACGAGTTGGACCTGCCCCAGGCTGCCAAGCGGTTTCAGAAACAGTGCCGTTTCGGGATGGCGCACGGCGACGCGCACCCGCAGCCCGGCCTCGGCAAGGCGCTGCACGATGTAGCGGCCCAGAAAGCCGGAGCCACCGACGACGGTAACCAGCGCACCCGGCGCCAGCGCGGAAAAGGAAACGGTCATGGCAGCCCTTTAGCGCGGCTATCCCGCTGTGTCTTGCCTCACATCGACGGATTTTCAGCACGATTTCTGCAACAGTCGATTGACAAGCCCGCCGCTGCCCCCTACCCCGCCGCTCCTACCCCGTGCCCAGATGGCGGAATTGGTAGACGCACCAGCTTCAGGTGCTGGCGCTCGCAAGGGCGTGGAGGTTCGAGTCCTCTTCTGGGCACCACTTTTTGGACCTGCCGGGGTCCTGTTCGCCGGAGAGGCTGGAAAATCCACCTCCGCACGAACGACCGGATCCAGGTGCAAGCCTCATGGCCATGCAGGGTGTTTGCAACCCCCGCGAGGACGAATCCGCGACCGATGCGAGCCATAAATGCGCAGGCAACCCCTTCGCGCTCGCTTGAAACGACCCTTGCCAGCACGGGGGGTGAGCAATTACAAAAAAGTCGCCGAAAGTGGCGATGTCCGGCAGCGATTTCGTGCATGGAGAAGAACTGTTCCCCCGTCGTTCGGTGTCGTCATCAGGCATCGGGCACACGAGTGGGAACTGTTCAATCGACATGACGCAATTGCGAAAGCTTCGACGCCTGGTGAAGACGCCGAGTACGGCAACAAGGATTTTTTGAAAATGCGGCTGGAAAACAAAGTAGCGGTCATTACTGGCGGTGCGATGGGCATCGGCGCAGTAACAGCGAGCCGGTTTATCGCCGAAGGCGGCCGGGTCGTGATCGGCGATATTCAACGCGGCCCGGGGGAAGCTTTTGCGGCGCAATTTGGCGACAAGGCCGTCTTTGCGGTTTGCAACGTGACACAGGAAGATCATGTGGCGGCGCTTGTGGATCTTGCCGTCAGCCGATTTGGCAAGCTGGATATCATGTTCAATAACGCCGGCATCATCGGCGCGGTAGGTCCGATCGATACGACCCCGGCCGATGAATGGAACGCCACGCTGGCCGTGCTGATCAATGGCGTGTTCTTTGGCATGAAGCATGCAGCACGCGTCATGAAGCCCGCGCAGCGCGGCAGCATCATCAGCATGGCCAGCACGGCCGGCTTGATGGGCGGACTTGGGCCGCACGCCTATGCGGCGGCAAAGCACGCTGTCGTGGGCATGACCAAAAACGTCGCCGCCGAGCTTTGCCATCTCGGCATTCGCGTCAATGCGATTGCCGCGGCGAGCATGGCCACGCCGATGGTTGCGAGTGTGTTGACAGGTGATGCGGGCAATATCGAGGAAGCCAAGCGGATTCTGGCCCAAGCCTCGCCGCTGCATGGGCGCCCCGGCCTGGCGGAGGACGTGGCCAATGCCGCGCTTTGGCTGGCCAGCGATGAATCGGGCTATACGACCGGCCATACGCTGACGACGGACGCCGGCGCCACCATTGGCGCCACGGCGGCAATGCCGAACTTCAGCGAGTATCAGCCGATGATCCGGGAAGTGGCCGCGAAGGCCAGTTGAAGGCGGCCGGCAGGGCAGCCAGCGGGCCGCCCTGCCTCACTATCCGCCCGCAAATATCCGCCCGCAAACCGGCACCGGTTTGCGGGCGATGGCCGCGGTTATCCGGCGAGCTTCTCGAACTCGAGTTCGGGAAAGCCTTCGCTGGCCGATTTGTCGAGCACGTCATAGTAATTGTTGGCACCGCCGAAATAAATCAGGACGCGGGGCGGCTTGTCTTCGCGATTGGCGCCCATCATCCATGAATTGACCTTGTCACCCTCGGCCATCAGGGTTTGCCGGTGGATGTCTGCGGTGTGTTCCGTCCAGGCATGTTCGGCCTCGGCGCGCGGCTTGAAGATGTCGAAGCCCTCGCCCTCCATCTTTTCGATGCATTTTGTGATCCAGATGACATTCTGCTCGATCGAGGTCGGCAGGTTGGCAAATGGCGCCTGGGGCCCCGTTACGACGAACATGTTCGGGAAATCCGCCACGCACACGCCCATGATGCACTCGGACAAGATCTTCCACTTTTCGCGCAGCGTCTGGCCACTGCTGCCACGGATCGGGAAGGCTTCCAGCGCACCGGTATAGGCCTCGAACCCGGTCGCCAGCACGATGATGTCGAATTCATAGTGATTGGCGGTCGTGCGAACGCCGGTTTCGGTGACCTCGACCAGAGGCTCGCGATCCTTGATATCCACCAGGTGCACATTGGGTTCGTTGAAGGCTTCCAGATAGCCGTGATCGAGTGGCGGCCGCTTGGCGAACAGCGGATAATCGTCAAAGCTGGGCGTCAGCAATTCGGCGAGTTCGGGATCGTTTACCCGCTCCTTCATCTTGGCGATGATGAATTCGGATGCCATCCGGTTGGCCTCGGGGCTGGCGAGCAGATCGTCGAACGTTTCGAAAACCCAACGGAAGCTCCCGTTCCAGTTTTCCTCGAAAATCCGCTCCCGCTCCTCTGGCGATGTATCCACGGCGTTGCGTCCCGCCGAGCTTTCGAAGGCCATGCCGAAGACGTGATTGCGGCACTTGGCCAGGATCGCGTCGTAATTGCCCTTGATCTCCTTTTCCCACTCGGGGGTCATAGGCTTCTGCATGGCCGGCAGGATATAGTTCGGCGTGCGCTGGAAAACCGTCACGCTGGCGGCGGTCTTGGCAAGGATCGGTACCATCTGCACGGTGGAAGCGCCGGCACCGATGATGCCAACCCGCTTGCCAGCATAATCGAGCCCTTCCTGCGGCCAGCGCGAGGAATGGAAGATGGGGCCCTTGAAACGATCAAGGCCCTTGATGTTCGGTATCATCGGCTGCGAGATCATGCCCATGCCGCTGATGAAATATTTGCAGGTAAAGCTTTCGCCGGTGCTGATGGTGACCCGCCAGCAGGCGTCTTCGGCCAGGTAACGGGCGTCGACAATCTCGGTGTTCAACTGGATATGGGGCCACATGTCGCACTTGTCGGCGACGAAGCGCATGTAGCTCTGGGTTTCAGCCCGGTCCGGATAGCGCTTGGTCCACGACCAATCCTGCAGCAGCGCCTTGGAAAAGCTGAGGCAGTAATAATAGCTCTCGCTGTCGGTGGCAGCGCCAGGATAGCGGTTCCACGCCCAAGTGCCGCCAACGTCCGATGCCCGGTCGAAAACACGAACGGAACGTCCAGCCTCGCGCAGATAATGGATAAGAGCCAGCCCGGCGAAGCCAGCGCCGATGACAATGCAGTCATAGTCGACTTTGGCCGGGCCGCGCGTACCAGCAGCCGAAGCCTTGCTGTCGACAATGTTGGAAATCGTCATCAATCACTTCCTCCGCTCGAGCTGGGGACGTCGTTGCCGGTCACCATGGCTCTTTGTTGAAACCCGTTCATTCGCAGCATGATCCGTGCGCTGAATGTCGTCTTTTATTTCAAAAGAGGCATCCATTCATCGGCGCGGATTGCCTGCTTCTCTGCGTCCCGGGTTTCGCGGCAAGGGCAGCGATCCCGTCTCATTTTTCCGCTCCGTCACCAGTTTCTCACTTATTTGCTCTAAACTAGCAAGTTGTTTGTCAAAGGTTCCGGCGCGTCTCCGGGCTAGTTCTGCTCCACGGAAAGCCGCTCGATCGTGCTGCGCCGATAGTGCTGAAAAACGGTATGCAGGTTTATCGAGGATTCATTGGCAATCCATTGATAAACAATGCCGAAAATGAACGAATTGAACTCCACTGCAAAACAGTCCGGGTCGACCGACGGCCGCACGACGCCGGCTTCGATGCCCTGCCGAATCCAGCGCTCGGTATCACGACGATAGGCCAGATGATTCGCTGCCAGGCGGCGGCGAACGATCTCGTAACTGCTGATCGATTCATACCAGAGGATATACATCGCCTGCATCTTCATCGTGTGGTTCAGCAGGAAATGCTCCACTGCTTCCAGCGCGCATTCAAGCGCGGCAAGGCCGGTATTCGACCCCACGAAACGGCGCAACTCCATGGCCCATTTCACGTTGAAGTCCCGCACCATCTGGTTGAACAGCGCCTCTTTCGAGCCAAAACGATTGCCGGCAAGGCTGCGGCTGTAGCCCGCACGCTCACCAACGTCCTTGAGGGTGGTATTGTGGGTGCCACGCTCGACGATCAACTGCATTGCCGTCTCCAGCATGCGGGCGTCTGAAAGCGCCGTTCGTTCCGCCTGTGTCAGCCGCGGTCGTTCGGCAGGTGCAGCTTGCCCGACAGAATGATCATCTCTCAATTTCAAGCTCATCCTCCGGCGGCGAATTCAGTTTCTACAGTAATCGTCAGGGCGCCACTGTCCACTTGCTCCCTGAGCAGCTTCTTGTCGATTTTGCCCACGGATGTCTTGGGTATGGCCTGCACTGACGCCCAATTTTCGGGGATCATGAACTTGGCAAATTTGTCGGCCAGCAGGCGCCGCATGGCGCGGTAATCGGGCTGTTGCCCTGCCGCCATCACGATGACGGCAAGTGGTCGCTCCTCCCAGCGCGCGTCGGGCACGGCCACGACAGCGACTTCGACAACGTCGGGAATGCGGATGATTTCGTTTTCAAGATCGACAGACGATATCCATTCCCCGCCGGACTTGATGAGGTCCTTTATCCGGTCGGTTACCTGCACATAACCCAGCCCATCGATCGTGCCGACATCGCCGGTGCGCAACCAACCGTCTCCGGTCAGCGGCGAATCTTCGGGCTGCTGCAGGTGATAGCGCGCCGCGACCCAGGGGCCGCGCAGTTCGAGATGGCCAATCGCGACACCGTCATGGGGCAAGCGCGCGCCCTGTTCGTCGACGATCCGCACTTCCATGCCGGCGACCGGCCGGCCGCTTTTTGCCCGATAACGCAGCGCCGTTTCGGCATCGGCATCGCGGGGCGGTGAGGACAAGACGCACATCGGGCTGGTTTCCGTCATCCCCCAACCCTGGATCACATCGACGCCCCAGGCGGCTTTGACACGCTCGATCAGCGCCGGCGACACGGCCGAACCGCCTGAAACAATGGCACGGAAGCAACCGAGGTCGATCGGCGACCGGGCATGGGCCTGCAACAGATCGTTGAGGATGGTCGGCACGGCGGCCATCAGCGTGGGTCGGGCAAGTTCGATCGCCCGCGCCAGCCGGTCCGGCTGCACGTGCTGCGCCGGCAAGACCATATCACTGCCCGCCAGCCAGCCGGAAAATGGCATCCCCCACGCGTTGGCGTGGAACATCGGCGGCACCATCAGGATCGTGTCGCGGTTGGCGATCGCAAAAGCATCGGCCGCCATCGAGGCCAGGCTGTGCAGGAAGATAGAGCGGTGGCTGTAGACGACACCTTTCGGCATCCCGGTCGTCCCCGATGTGTAGCACATCGCCGCCGCGTCGGTTTCAACGATGCGGGGCCATTCACTGACCGGTTCGAACCCGGCGATCAGCCGGTCATGGTCATGAATTTCGCCCGCAAAACCGCCAACCCCGCCTGCCCATTCGCCGTGAATCACCAGATGCCGCACACCGCCCAGCCGGGGCAGGATCGGCAGCAGAGTCGGCATCAGCGCCGAATCGACCAGCAGCACCCGGTCGTCGGCATGATTGATCACATATTCGAGTTGCTCCTCGGGCAAGCGCACGTTGAGCGTGTGCAGCACGGCGCCCATCGCCGGGACGGCCAGATAGGCTTCGAGGTGATGCGGCGTATTCCAGCAATAGGTGCCGACCCGTTCGCCGGGACCAAGGCCAAGACCAAAAAGTGCGGCGGCCAGGCGGCGGGCGCGGACGGCCGTTGCGGCGTAACTCGTGCGGACAAGCTGCGTGCCATCGAAACTGGCGATGCTGCTCTGCGCGAAAAGCTGCTCACCGCGTTCGAAAATCATCTGCGTCGACAGCGGATGATCCATCATGCCGGCATCCATCAGGCGCGCCCCCGATCAATGATAGCTGCAGCTTCGCGCAGCAAATTGGGCACATCATCCGCCAGTCCGCGCGCATAGGCGGTGTCCACCTTGCCCTGGCGATGCAGGACATAGGCACCTTCGACGATCGCCGCGAGCCGCCATGCCGCGAAGACCATATAGTAATCCAGCCGGTCGTGATCGAAGCCGGTGGCATGGGACCAGACGTCGGCAAGCCTTTCGACCGGCATGACATCGGCGCGGTTCGAAAGCGCCTGGATATGCCGAAAACCCGGATTCGCATCGGGATCGCGCCGCCAGAAGAACAGGCACAGGCCAACATCGATCAGCGGGTCGCCGATGGTCGCCATTTCCCAGTCGAGTATGGCTTGCAGGCGGGGCTCGTCCAACGCCATCAGGCAATTGTCGAGATGGAAATCGCAATGGATGATGCTGGCGTGACTGGACGTGGGTCGATTGGCCAGCAACCAATCCGCCACTTCGGCAAGCAGCGGCAATTCGCGCACATGGCTTTGCGCGCGCACCGCCAGCCAGCGTTCGACCTGCCGCTGGACGAACGTGTCCGGGCGGCCGAAATCGGCGGGCAGCAGTTCACGCCAGTCCAGCGCATGGACGGTCGCAAGGCCGCGCATCATCTCGATCCCGAGCCGGTCGATCGTTTCGGCGCCTTGCGGGTAGCTGGCCGGCAGTTCGGTATCCAGCGCGACGCCCTCGATCCAGCCGGTGACGGCGAAGGGCTGGCCCAGGATCGATCGATCGCCGCACCATGCCACGGCGCGCGGCACCGGTGCCCGCGCACCAAGCGCCTTGATGACGGTATATTCGCGCTCGACCCCCGCGGCCGCCTTGTCCGATACGACATTGACCGGCGGATGGCGCAGCACCAGCCGGCCCTGACGGGTTTCGACCAGCCGGGTAACATTGGAATTGCCGCCGGCGATCTCGGGGCCGAGCCGCACATCATCGAGGCCCGTCGCTTCGTGCATCCAGGCAGCGAAGCGTTCGCCCGCCCCTACAGGTTGCACATCAAGCCCCCGTCGGTGAAGATGACGGAACCGGTCATGTAGGTCGCGCCGGAAACCCACCAGCAGACATCGGCAATTTCTTCGGGCGTGCCAAGCCGCCGCAGCGGGATCTTGGCGACGATCTTGTCGCGCGCTTTTTCCGAAACGCCTGCCGTCATTTCCGTCATCACGAAACCCGGCACGACCATGTTGACGCGGATCTGGTCCCGCGCAAGCTCGGCGGCGAGCACCTGCGTCAGGCCGGCGAGGCCGGCCTTGGACGCGCCATCGCAGCTATCGCCGGCAAAGCCGCGAAAGCCGACAACCGCGCCGATATTCACGATCGCCCCACCCGCCGACATGAGCGGCAGCAAGGCGCGAATGGCGCGGAACGGGCCGGACAGGTTCGTTGCCAGCGACGCGTCCCAGTCCGCATCGATGATACTTCCAACCTTGCCGCCCCTGTGCAGGCCGGCATTGTTGACGATGACGTCAAGGCCACCCCAACGTTCGGCAACCGTGGCCGCCACCCGGGCAAGATCATCGGCCTTTGTCACATCGGCAGTGATGCCGAAGCTATCGCCGCCGATCATGGCGGCGATCGAGTCGATCTCCGCCCCCCGGGCGACACGGCAAACCTTGTCGCCGCGTTGGGCAGCGAGCGTGGCAATCGCGTGGCCGATACCACGCGATGCCCCGGTAACGAGCAAACGGCGGCCAACAGAGCCCGAGTGC
>CAJAHV010000376.1 GCA_903939555.1 uncultured Alphaproteobacteria bacterium
AGGCCATCGACTATATGCTCGACAACACATCGATGGCCCCGCGTGACGTCGCCGTGGAAATTGATCGTTACCTCGCCGCTCCCGGTCAGGCCTGCGCCTACAAGATCGGCCAGCTCACAATGCAGCGCCTCCGCAGCGAAGCCGCCCGGACAATGGGGACGCGCTTTGACATCCGCAATTTCCACGAACAGCTTCTGGGCACCGGCGCACTGCCCTTGGCCGTCCTTGAACGCAAGGTTGCACAATGGGCGCTTGAAATCGCGGCCAAGGACGATCCCGCCTGAAAACATCCTGTGCAACTGATTTTGATCGCTCATCCGGCTGCCAAGCGGGGCAATGTCGCGCGCAAAAGGCGACGCCTACTGGATCGTTTTCATTGATGGACTTGGCGGGCCTGACGAGTGTCGAATGGCGTCCGATGCAGCATCCCGTCGAAATTGGAGAACTCTACGATATTGCGCGATTTCCGACCGATCGCCGACCTGAAACAGGCGCTGCTTGAATTCTCTGCTGCAAGCTTGTTTTTCAGGCTTTACCGTGGCTGCCGAAATGCGATGGGGCCAATTTTGGACACCATTGCGCAATGACGGATGCCGCGACTGATCCTGCAGATCCTTCATTGCGATACAGGGATCATCACCTCGTTGCGGCGCAAGAACCACAGCGTCCAGGGCGGGTCGTATTGCGCCAGCGACGGCGCCCCGATCACCTGCAGCTGCTGCGCCTTCACAAATCGCGACAATGCGGCCGTCCTGGCATCGACGTCATCCTGCCGCGCCAGCCCGCTGAACTTGACGACCGCCATACGGCTGGGCGGAACGGTAACAAGACGCACCCCGGGATTGTTCGGCTGCGGCAGTGTCGCGAGCGTCGAACCACGCGGCATTATGAACCTGATAACCCAGCTACCGTTGCTGCCGGTCTGCAGGACGGGCGCCGTCATGGCGATCTTCTCGCTTTTGGCGGCAGCCTGTGTGACCGGGGCTGTCATTGCGATGCTCTGTTTGCGGGTATTGCCGCCGAATATGTAGCCAGCGAGCAAGCGAAAACCCCTCCCCGCCGCATCCTTGCGGTCACCGCCGACCGTCACTTCCGCCGCGACCAGGGCCGGATAGTCACGCACCTCGAACTCGCCTTGGGCAGACTTGAGGGTAAACTTCGGCTCTTCAGTGGCCATGGCGGGGGTTCCGAGCAGGTTGAGCCCTAACAGCAGGGCGAATATCAATGGCTTCATGGCGATGTCTGTCCGATCTTCGGGGTGGCATGATGGAGGCCGGGCGAAGCCAAGGCTAACACAACAAAGAACGATCGATGCGATGGTTTGGTGCCATGATGCGGGAACATCTTGCTGCCATCACCCAAAATCAAGATCATGATGACATTTTCCAAGAATACCGGTTGGCCGTAAGACGTCGATGATCGTCGATGGCCACGACTTTGTGCGTCAAAAGCAAGCCCAAAGCTGCCGGCGCTGATCTTGCTGGGCGACGTCGCGACCTTTATCGGCCGACGGCATTTTGCCGACACGTGCATCGAACCCGCAGCGCACAATAATTGGTCAGCGCCATCAATCGCCGGTCTGCGCAACCTCGCCGATCTCGATCAATTGCAGGCGCCCGGACCGGCCCTTGTCGGCTTCGGCGACTGCGGCGGGTGCAACTTCACTCGTTTTTCTACGTTAAGAGCGGTGCCGCATCAAAAAGCCTGTTAAACTGCCCCAATAGCTTGCATGAAATGATGATGTGCTGAACCTTGAACTCGATAAGCCGCTGCTGGCAGCCATTGTGTGGATGGTGACACTTTGCCTGATCGGCGGGTTGATGACACCGCGCGTTGACTGGTACGCGCGCCTGCGCAAGC
>CAJAHV010000377.1 GCA_903939555.1 uncultured Alphaproteobacteria bacterium
AAACTCAGTGTTTAACACATATTGATGTTGCACCGCAACGTAGCCGCGGCCCGCGCCCCCTGACGGTATTTCTCGGCATGATGACGCGGCTATGCGCCGATGATACGGCACGATTGCGCGCCGTTCTCGCCGGGCTGCGACGCTATCAGGCAGCGCCACCGGCACCGCCGCGCACCATGCGCCCGGAAATCGCCCGCATCGGCAGCGTCAGCCTGAAGGACCATGGCGGCAGCGGCCCGCCGGTTATCGTCATCCCGTCGCTGATCAACCCGGCGCATGTGCTCGATCTGGCGCCGGACAACTCGCTGCTCGCCGGGCTGGTGGCGCGCGGGCTGAACCCGCTGCTCGTCGAGTGGGGTGAAACCGCGCCGCTGGGGATCGAGCAACTGATTGCCGACCGGTTGGTGCCGGTCATCGCCGGGCTGGGCCAGCCGGTGGCGTTAGCCGGCTATTGCCTTGGTGGCACGCTGGCCCTGGCAGCGGCAGCGCTGCTCGGGCCGCAGGTGAGCCGCGTGGCGCTGCTGGCGACGCCGTGGAACTTTGCCGGCTATGACGCGGCCCGACCGCGGCTGGCGGACTGGTGGGCGCGCACCGAGCCGCTGGCGACGCAGTTGGGCGTGCTGCCGATCGAATTGCTGCAGCCGGCCTTCTGGGCGCTCGACGAAGCCGGGGTGGTGGCCAAATATGCCCGGCTGGCAGCGGCACCGGAAGCCGATATCGCGGCCTTTGCGGCGCTGGAAGACTGGTCAAACACCGGGGCGCCGCTGTCACTGCCGACAGCGCGGACGCTGGCCGAAACATTTTATCGTGACGATGCGCCGGGCCGTGGTTCATGGACCATCGCCGGACAGCGGATCGACCCGGCAGCGCTGGGCATTCCCATCCTCGACATCATTGCCGCGCGCGACCGTATCGTGCCGCCTGCGGCCGCGCTGTCGACCCTGGGTGTCGGCACACCGCTGCCGCTCGCCGCCGGCCATGTCGGCATGGTCGTCGGCGGGCGGGCCGCGTCCCTGTTGTGGGATCCGCTGGCCGACTGGCTGGGCAACCGCTGAGTCGGAGCGCCGTGTGGCCGGCGCATGCCGACGCTGCCTACCCGCCTGCTCTGGCAATTCGCGGCACCTGTCTCTATCTTTGGCGGGCAACGAATCGCATCGTTCTTCGGAAAGGCTGACCATGACCGGAACTGTAATCACCGCCGCCCGCCGCACCGCCGTGGGCAGTTTCATGGGGGCATTCGGCAGCGTGCCGGCGCATGAACTCGGCAAAGCGGCGATGATCGCCGCAATGGCCGATGCCGGCGTTTCGGCCGATGAGATCGACGAAGTCATCCTCGGGCAGGTGCTGACAGCCGGCCAGGGCCAGAACCCGGCGCGTCAGGCAGCGATGCTCGCCGGCATTGCGCAGGAAAGTCCGGCGTGGGGCGTCAACCAGGTCTGTGGTTCGGGGCTGCGTGCCGTCGCGCTGGCGGCGCAGGCCATCCAGGCGGGCGATGCCAGGATCATGATCGCCGGCGGCCAGGAATCGATGAGCCTGTCGACCCATGCGCAATCGATGCGCGGCGGCACCAAGATGGGCGCCATCGAGCTTGTCGACACGATGATCAAGGACGGGTTGTGGGATGCCTTCAACGGCTATCACATGGGCATTACCGCCGAAAATGTCGCGGAACGTTACCAGATCAGCCGCGCCGCCCAGGATGAATTTGCCGTTGCGAGCCAAAACAAGGCCAGCGCCGCGCGCGCCGAAGGCCGCTTCAAGGGCCAGATTGCCCCGGTCACCATCAAGGGCCGCAAGGGCGACATCACCGTCGATACCGATGAATATATCCGTGACGGCGTCACCATCGACAGCATTTCGGGGCTGCGCGGCGCCTTCAAGAAAGATGGCAGCGTCACCGCCGCCAACGCCAGCGGCCTCAACGACGGCGCCGCCGCGCTGGTGGTGATGAGCGAAGCCGAAGCCAGTCGCCGCAACGCGCCCGTTCTGGCGCGCATCGCCAGTTGGGCCTCGGTGGGTGTCGATCCTGCCGTGATGGGCATCGGCCCGGTACCGGCATCGAAAAAGGCCCTGGAAAAGGCTGGCTGGAGCGTCGCCGATCTCGATCTCATCGAAGCCAATGAAGCCTTTGCCGCACAGGCACTGGCGGTCGGCCAGGAGCTCGGGCTCGACCCCACCAAGGTCAATGTCAACGGCGGTGCCATCGCCATCGGCCATCCGATCGGCGCCTCAGGCGCGCGGGTGCTGACGACGCTGATCCACGAAATGATCCGCCGCGATGTGAAGCGCGGGCTGGCGACGCTGTGCATCGGCGGCGGCATGGGGATCGCGCTGTGCGTTGAACGCTAGGCGCGGCGGAGCGTAGCGCCGATGATTGCGCAGCAATCAGCACGCTACGCACCGACTCGCGCCAGCGCGGCCGGCAGCGCAGCAGGCCGGGCGGCGGGGCCTTCCCCTGCCGAACCTGTCCGACGTTGGCCGTGGCTTTGCCGCGGCGCTGCCCTTTCTGGCGCCAGCAACGCATGACCTCCGCCCCGCCCGGCCTGTCCCCGCCGCTCGCCCGCCTCCTCGCCAGCGGCCACCACAGCCGGCTGCTGGTGCTCGGACGCCCGCCCGCCGCGATCGCCCTGCACCCTGAAAATTTCGAACGTGTTGCCTTTGTCGCCACCACGGATACCGACATCCGCCCCGGCACGGTGCGTGCCGATCCACACCATCTGCCCTTCACCGCAGCGCTGTTCGACAAGGCGCTATGGTCGTGCCCGCTGGTGCAGCCGCGGTTGATGCTGCGCGAACTGTGGCGGGTACTGGCGCCGGCCGGTCTCGCCGTGCTGGTCGTGCGGGCCCGGCGGCCGTGGCACGCGCTGGCGCATGGCTGGCTGCGCGAACCGCTGGCGCTGCGCCTCGATGAAGCGATGTTCGAGATCCTCGACTGGCAAGTCGATACGCTGCCCGACCGCCACCATGTTGTGCTGGTCGGCAAACGCGACGGGCTGCGGCCGGTGATGGTCGGGCGGGTGGAAACCAGCGAGGTCGCGGCGCCCGCCGTCTGATACCGACAAGGCAGGGCCTCTGGCGGCTGGAGGTGAGCAACAACAGGGCGGCATGACGCTACACCGCGATGGTCAGCACGACGACATCGCCCTCGGCGAGCTTTTCCACCTTGCGTACGCTGGCCTTGACCGGCAGCAGAAAGCCGCTGACCTCCTTGCTCGGGAAGACCGAGGTCTGCCAGCGGGTCGCGCCGACGCTGACATGGACATACACCGACCCCCAGGCGGCGCTGCGGCCCGGGGAAGCAGCGCGGATCGCATCGGCAACGGCACCGTCGATGGTGACGAAATGCCAGGCGGTCGTCGTCGGCGTGCCGTCCTTGCCCTTGCCCCGCCACAGCCACAGCGGCCCGCTGAACGACCAACTGCCACCGGCAGGCAGGGCTTCGCCAAGTTCTTCGCGCAGGAAACGGATCAGCTCGGGGTCGGTCGGCAGATCGGCGCCGGTCATCGGTCGCTACCGGCTCAGCACGAACACGGCTTGTTCGGCGAACAGATTGGCGAAGGCGGCGCCGCGGCGGCGCCCGCCCGACAGGAACACCGCGCTTTCGACGTGCAGGCCCAGATCGACCGCGAGGGCGCGGAAATCATCGACTGTGCAGAAATGGATGTTGGCGGTTTCATGCCAGCTGACCGGCAGCGACCTGGTCACCGGCATGCGCCCGCCCAGCGCCAGCGACGCGCGCACCCGCCAATGGCCGAAATTGGGAAAGCTGACGACGCAGCGTTTGCCGATGCGGACGAGTTCGGCCAGCACCGCTGCCGGGTGCTGCATGGCCTGCAACGTATCGGACAGGATCGCCATGTCGAAGGCACCGGCCGGATAATCCGCCAGATCGGCATCGGCATCGCCCTGCACCACCGACAGGCCGCGCGCCACGGCGCTGGCGACGTTGGTGGCCGCGACATCGATACCGCGCGCATCGACACCCTTGGTATCGCGCAGGTGCGCCAGCAGCGCGCCATCACCGCAACCGATATCGAGCACACGCGCCCCGGCCGGCACGGCATCGGCAATGGCGGCGAGATCGGGGCGCAGCGTCATGATCCCGCCCTCAGGAACCCGTCAACGACCCGATTCATCTCGGGCGCTTCGAGCAGAAACGCATCATGGCCGAACGGGCTTTCCAGCTCGACGAAGCTCACCGCAGCACCCGCCGCATTGAGCGCGCGCACGACCCGGCGCGATTCCGCCGTGGGATAAAGCCAGTCGCTGGTAAAGCTGATCACCGCAAAGCGCGTCCTGGTGCCGGCAAAAGCCAGCGCCAATTGCCCGCCATGCGGTGCCGCGAGGTCGAAATAATCGAGGGCGCGGGTGATATAGAGGTAGGAATTGGCGTCGAAACGCTCGGTAAAGGCGAGCCCCTGATGGCGCAGATAGCTTTCAACCTGAAATTCGGCATCGAAGCCAAAGCCCAATGCCTCGCGGTTCTGCAGCCGGCGGCCGAACTTGGCGGTCAGCCCTTCCTCCGACAGATAGGTGATGTGCGCCGCCATCCGCGCCACGGCAAGCCCGGCGGCGGGCGGCCGGTCAACCGGGTAATCGCCGCCGGCCCAATTGGGATCGGCCATGATCGCCTGCCGTCCGACTTCGTGAAAGGCGATGTTTTGCGCCGAATGGCGCGCCGCGCTGGCGATGGCGACGACGCTGCGCACCCGATCGGGAAAGGCCACCGCCCAGTCGAGCGCCTGCATGCCGCCCATCGAGCCGCCGACAACCGCCTGGAGCACGCCGACGCCGAGATGATCGAGCAGCAGCGCCTGCGCCCGCACCATGTCACGGATGGTGATGACCGGGAAATGCATCGCATAGCGCTGCCCCGTCGCCGGATCGATGCTGCCCGGCCCCGATGACCCGCTGCACCCGCCAAGCACGTTCGAGGCGATGATGAAATGGCGTTCGGGGTCGATCGGCAGCCCCGGCCCGACCAGGCGCGGCCACCAGCCGGGCTTGCCGGTGCGCGGGTTGAGGCTGGCGACATGCTGGTCACCGGTCAGCGCGTGGCAGATGAGGATGGCGTTGGAAGCATCGGCATTCAGCCGGCCATAGGTTTCATAGCCGATTTCGAGCACGCTCAGGCTTTGCCCCGACAACAGTGCGAACGGACCGGGCAGCATCGCCCGCCGGTCAAGGCCGAAGCGCTGGTCATCAGGGGCGAGAAGCGACGCAGGCATGATATCGCCCGTTACGGTGTTGCCGCGCGCTTGTCACGGCCCTAGAGGCGAAGCATGAGCGCGCCTGCCCCCACCATGAAACCCTGGATCGACGCGATCCACCCCTATGTCGCCGGCAAGGCAAAGCTGGGCGATACGCCGATCGTCGCCAAATTGTCATCGAACGAAAACCCGTTCGGGCCGTCGCCGCACGCGATTGCTGCGATGCAGGCGGTGGTTGCCGACGGGCATCGCTACCCCGATCCGGCCGCAACAGCGTTACGCGCGGCGCTGGCCGAAAAACACGGGCTGGACGCCGATCGCATCGTCTGCGGCACCGGTTCGGATGAATTGCTCCACTTGCTCGCCGGGGCCTTTGCCAGCGTCGGCGACGAGGTGCTCTACGCCCGGCACAGCTTCATCGTCTATGAACTCGCCGCCCGCCGGGTCGGCGCGACGCCGGTGGTGGCACCCGACGATGATTATGCCTGCGATGTCGATGCGATGCTGGCTGCGGTCACGCCGCGCACCCGGCTGGTCTATCTCGCCAACCCCAACAACCCGACCGGCACGCAGATTTCGGGCGCCGAAGTCCGCCGCCTGCACGCCGGGCTGCCCGCCGACTGCCTGTTCGCCGTGGATGGCGCCTATGCCGAGTTCGCCGAGGGCGATTATGTCGATGGCCTCGACCTGGCCCGCGAATTTCCCAATGTCGTGGCGCTGCGCACCTTTTCCAAGCTGCACGGGCTGGCGGCACAGCGTGTCGGCTGGGCCTATGGCGCGCCACATGTCATCGATGCGCTCAATCGCATCAGGGGCCCGTTCAACGTGACGACGACCGGGCAAGCCGGCGCCATTGCCGCGCTCGGCGATAATGACTGGGCCGACATGGTGCTGCGCCATACCGCGCAATGGCGGCACTGGATGACCAGCGAAATCGCCGCGCTCGGCAATGCCGGGCTGCGCGCCATTCCATCGGCAGCCAATTTCGTGCTGATCGAGTTTCCCGAAACTGGCCCGGTGACGGCGGCGGCGGCCAATGACGCGCTGCTCGCCGATGGCATCATCGCCCGCTACCTTGCTGTCCAGGCCATGCCGCGCTGCCTGCGCGTCTCGGTCGGCACCGAAGCCGAAACGCGCGCCGCCATGGCCTCGCTGCGCCGCTTCGTCGAACGGGCGACCGGTTCCGCCGGCAACAAGACAGCGAGCGCCTGATGCTGCCCTTTGCCCGCGTCGCCATCATCGGCATGGGGCTGATCGGCTCCTCGCTGGCCCGCGCGGTGCGCGAAACCATGCCGACAGTGCGGTTGACGGTCACCGATGGCGACGCTGCGGTCCGCGATCGCGTGCGGGCGCTCGCTCTTGCCGATGATGTCACCGACAATGCCGGCGCTGCGGTGGTCGATGCCGAACTGGTCATCCTTGCCGTGCCGGTGGGCGCCATGGCGGCGGTCGCGGCCGAAATCGCCGCCGAACTGGCGCCCGGCGCCATCATTTCCGATGTCGGATCGGTCAAAGCGCGGGTGCTGGCCGACTTGAGCGCCGCCCTGCCCGGCGTTGCCATCGTGCCCGGCCATCCGGTGGCCGGCACCGAAAAAAGCGGGCCGGACGCGGGTTTCGCCAGCCTGTTCAAGGATCGCTGGTGCATCCTGACACCGGCGGTGGAAAATGCCGACAGCGACAAGGTGGCGGCGTTCTGGACCCGGCTGGGTGCCAAGGTCGAACTTATGGATGCACAGCACCATGACCGGGTGCTGGCGGTGACCAGCCATCTGCCGCACCTCATCGCCTATTCCATCGTCGGCACTGCCAGCGACCTCGAAAGCGTGACGCGCAGCGAAGTCATCAAATATTCGGCCGGCGGCTTTCGTGATTTCACCCGCATCGCCGCCAGCGACCCCGTCATGTGGCGTGATGTCTTCCTCAACAACCGCGAGGCGGTGCTGGAAACATTGGGCCGCTTCACCGAAGATCTGGTCGCGCTGCAACGCGCCATCCGCTGGGGCGAGGGCGAGACGCTGGAGGCGCTGTTCACGCGCACCCGCGCCATCCGCCGCTCGATCATCGACGAGGGTCAGGACACCGAAGAACCCGATTTCGGGCGCAAACACTAGGGTGTGAAGGCCTAACGAGCGGAATGACAGCGCCAGCCACACGCGGCGTCGTTGCCTACTGCTTGCCTGCAACCGCAGCCTGTCTATTCTGGTCGCCATGAGCCAATCTCCTCCCCCTGCTGCTGCCGGTGCCGCCATCATCATCGGCGCGGGGGACGCCACCGGCGGCGCCATCGCGGCGGCCTTTGCCGCCACCGGCCTGACTGCGGTGCCGGTGCGCCGCACTGCCGAGGCGCTGGCCCCGCTTGCCGGCCGAATCCGCGCCGCCGGCCATGCATGCGTCCCCATCGGTGCCGATGCCCGTGACGAGGCGCAGATGGTCGCGCTGTTTGATCGCGTCGAAGCCGAAATCGGGCCAGTTGAAGTCGCGGTTTTCAACATCGGCGCCAATTCGCCGCTGTCGCTGCTCGATGAAACCGAGCGCCGTTATCGCAAGATCTGGGAACTCTGCGCGCTGGGCGGCTTCCTGATGGCACGCGAGGCCGCCCGCCGCATGGTGCCGCGCGGACGCGGCACCATCCTGTTCACCGGCGCCACCGCTTCGGTACGTGGCGGCGCCGGCTTCGCGGCCTTTGCCGGCGGCAAACATGCCCTGCGCGCGCTGGCCCAGAGCGCGGCGCGCGAACTGGGGCCGCGCGGTGTGCATGTCGGCCATGTCGTCATCGATGGCGCCATCGACACCGAATTCATCCGCACGCAATTCCCCGACCGCTATGCGACAAAGGCCGACGACGGCAT
>CAJAHV010000378.1 GCA_903939555.1 uncultured Alphaproteobacteria bacterium
CTGTGGGCTCGCTGGTTCTGATGAGCTCTGGCCGAATCGGCGTAGTCACGGCGCAATCAGCCAAGTCGCTCATTACGCCGCAGATCAAGGTGTTTTACTCGACCAAAAGCCACCTGCGGATCACGCCTGAATTTCTCGATCTTTCCAAGGCGGGCAGCACTGACAAGATCGCTGGGCGCGAGGATCCGGCCAAATGGCACTTTCCGGACCTGGACGAGATGTGGTCGGGCTTGCCGACATCACATCGCTGAGTCTGGCCGCTCAGCAGCCGCGGGTGATCGGCATCTCGACCGGTTTCGGATTGACGGCGTACTTGCCCAACTCCATCTTGGCAATAGCGTTGCGATGGACCTCGTCCGGGCCGTCGGCAAAGCGCAGTGTGCGCGCGTTGACATAGCTGTAGGCCAGGGGGAAGTCGTCGCACATGCCGGCGCCGCCGTGCACCTGCATCGCCCAGTCAATCACCTCGCAGGCCATGCTCGGCGCCACGACCTTGATCATGGCGATCTCGTTCTTGGCAAACTTGTTGCCACCCACGTCCATCATCCAGGCGGCCTTCAGCGTCAGCAGCCTGGCCATGTCGATCTTGCAGCGGGCTTCGGCAATGCGCTCTTGCGTCACGGTTTGTGAGGCCACGGTCTTGCCAAACGCCACGCGCGACGAGGCGCGTTTGCACATCAACTCCAGAGCGCGCTCAGCCAGGCCGATTAGGCGCATGCAGTGATGGATGCGTCCGGGACCAAGGCGGCCCTGGGCGATTTCGAAGCCGCGGCCCTCGCCCAAAAGGATGTTGCTGGCCGGTACGCGCACATTGTCAAACAGCACTTCCATGTGGCCGTGCGGCGCGTCGTCATAGCCCATCACATTGAGCGGGCGGATCACTTTCAGGCCCGGCGTGTTGGCCGGCACCAGAATCATGCTTTGTTGCGAGTGGCGCGGCGCGTCCGGATTGGTCTTGCCCATGGTGATGTAAATAGCGCAACGCGGATCGCCTGCACCCGACGTCCACCACTTGCGGCCGTTAATCACGTAGTCGTCGCCGTCGCGTTCGATCCGCGTTGCAATGTTGGTGGCATCGCTGGAAGCAACATCCGGTTCGGTCATGGCAAAGGCTGAGCGGATCTGGCCCTCCAGCAGGGGCTTCAGCCAGCGCGCCTTGTCGTGCTCAGAGCCATAGCGGGCAATGGTTTCCATATTGCCAGTGTCGGGCGCCGAGCAGTTGAAGACTTCGCTCGCCCACACCACGCGGCCCATGATCTCGGCCAGTGGTGCGTATTCTTGGTTGGTCAGGCCGGCACCGTGGTAGCCCGAGGCGGCGGCGCTGTCGACCGGTAGAAACAGGTTCCACAGGCCGGCCGCACGCGCTTTGAGCTTGAGATTTTCGATGGTTTGCAGCGGGGTCCAGCGCTTGCCGGCCTCGGTATTAGCCACGATCTCGGCGTGGTAAGCGCCTTCTGCCGGGTAGATGTGCTCGTCCATGAACGCCTGCAGCCGGGCTTGCAGCTCTTTGGTTTTGGGTGAGTAGTCAAAGTCCATGGGATCTCCAGTTGTGTCGGGTGACGATAATTTGATGGTTGGGCTCAGGCGCGTTGGGCGAACTGCCAGGCCATCTGCGCCAATGGCTTCGCGCCGGCGGCCGAGCTGACGGCCTGCGCGCTGGAGGCGGTGCCCGCTTCAACCCGCTTGGCAATGCCTTGCAGGATGGCGGCCAGCCGAAACAGGTTGTAGGCCAAATAAAAATTCCAGTCGGCCTTGAGAGCGTCTGGCGTGGTGAGGCCGGTGCGTTCGCAGTACAGGCGGATATAGGCGTCTTCGGTGGGAATGCCGAGGCTGGCCACATCCAGTCCGCCGATGCCGCGAAACGAGCCCGGCGGTATGTGCCAGGCCATGCAGTGGTAGCTGAAATCGGCCAGCGGGTGACCCAGCGTGGACAGTTCCCAATCCAGCACCGCGATGATGCGCGGCTCGCTTGGGTGAAACATCAGGTTGTCCAGCCGGTAGTCGCCGTGCACGATGCTGACCATGTGTTCTGCGCGTGCCATGGCGGGAATATGTTGCGGCAACCAAGCCATCAATTCATCCATTTCAGGGATCGGCTGGGTGATCGACGCGACGTATTGCCGGCTCCAGCGGCCGATTTGCCGTTCAAAATAGTTGCCTGGCTTGCCAAAGCCGGCCAGTCCGCGCTCGGCAAACTTGACAGTGTGCAGCGCCGCAATGACACGATTCATCTCGGCGTAGATGGCGCCGCGCTCCGCCCGGGTCATACCGGGTAGGGTCTGGTCCCAAAGGATTCGTCCGGGCATGAACTCCATGATGTAGAAAGCCCGGCCAATGACCGATTCGTCTTCACACAG
>CAJAHV010000379.1 GCA_903939555.1 uncultured Alphaproteobacteria bacterium
CGGTTTGAACGGGGTCGAGACGACGGTCGTGGGGTGTCCGAACTGCGCCAGTGCGCTGTCGAGACTGTCCTCGAGCGCCTGATCGATGGCGATGCCGACGACCAGCGTGTCGAGTCGGCCATCGCCAGCACTCCCAATGCCCGCGACAATCGCCCGGGTGCCGGCTTCGGTACGCGTCAGAAGCACGATGCGCTTGACGCCGGCAGCAAGGAAGCTTTGCGCGCTGGCGGCAAGATAATCGGTCAGATGCTCGCCAACCAGCCAGACCGTGCGGCCCGCCATCTGGTCGAGCCGTTCCTGCTTGGGGCTGCCGAACAATTCGCGCTCGGTGGTCGAGCGTTCGACGTTGAGGCCACCCGATGGCATGAAGGTTTCACCCGAAACGGCACGGTCGGCGAGGAAGAACACCGTCGCCTGCGCCACATCGGTTTCGGTCGGCATCTTGCCGAGGTGCAGTTGCGACAGCACGCCGGAACGCACCTTGGCAGCTTCGCGGGCGATCTGCGCGGCAGGCAGCCACGGCATGTCATCGGGCGGTATGCGCAGCAGCCAGTCAGTATCGGGCTTGCCGGCCCAATCGGTGCCGATCAGGTAGCCGCCGAGCCGCAGCCGCTTGACCAGCTTGGTGGCCAGCATCGGGGTGAGCAGGAAACGGTCCCAGCAGCAGCTTTCATCGCCATCGCGGGCGCAGCCGAGTGCCAGTTCACGCAGTTCGGCCGGCACCGCCCGATCATGGCTCAGTTGCACCGTATCGTTGCGGGCGAGGCGCGACAGAATGCTCTCGACCTTTTCACCACGGCGGATCGCCTTGATAGTGGCGGCATGGACGGAATTGAGCCGCTTGTTTTCGAGGATCAACCGGCCGCGCCGTTCAAACAAGCCCGGCTTGCCGCCGAGGCCCGCGAGCCGGTCGCCATCGACCGGCCCCGGTGCGATGGCATTGATCTGGATCTCGGGGCCGAGATGCCTGGCCATCGATTCGACCATGGCGCGCTGTCCCGATTTCGACACGGCATAATCGGTACGGTTCGGGTAGCTGACGGCGAGGAACTTTTCACCGCCGAAATAGCTCGAAACATTGAGGATATAGCCCGAGCCCTGGGCCTTCATCATCGGCACCACCATGTGCATCAGCGCATAGTTGGAGACGAGATTGGCGGCCTGAGTGTTGCGCCACGCCTTGATGTCCATGTCGACGGCCATCTCCTCGGCCCCCGACACACCGGCGTTGTTGATGAGATAATCGATCCGGCCAAAGGCGGCGATGGTGGCATCGACAGCCTTCTGCAGGCTTGCGACATCGGCGACATCGATATCGGCCAGCGTGCGGACGCGGCGCTCGACCCCTGAAAAGCCGATGTCTTCCAGTTCACCAACGATACGTTCGCGGGCGGCGGCCAGTTCACTGTCACGCCGCGCCACCATCATCACCTTGGCGCCGGCGAGTGCCAGCAGCCGCGCCACCTGGCCGCCGATACCGGCCGAACCACCGGTGATCAGCGCGACCTTGCCGAGATGCAGGCCGGTGATGTTTTCCGACGTGCCGACCATCGCCTTGCGGGCGCCGGTGGCCTCGCCGATGCTTTCGGGCAGATAGAGGTTGATCGGCTTGATGCGGCGCTCCTTGAGCACGATCCGCGCCGCCTGCCCCGATGCGAACGAAAGGCTTTCGGGTTCGGCATTGGTGTAACGGATGATCTGGTTGCCCCATTCGGGCTTGTCGCGGCGGCCATGCGCGGCATCGACGGCGCTTTCGTCACGCCAGATACGGATCAATTCCTCCAAAGCGGCGCGCAGCACATTGGCGTAATAATTGCCCGCGCCGTCATCGCCGTTCGACATGAAGACGAAACGCGGGTCATGCAGCAAGCCGTCATGTTCGCGCCAATAGCGGCTGAGGGTGCGCGCCACGGCGATATTGGCTTCGAGTTCATCATCGACGAAGCGTTCGACCTGGGCATCGCTGGCCTCGCCCAACCGACCGGCGAAATAGCCGGCGGGGCGGGTCGGCAGCACGATCGCCCCCGTCAACGGCAGTTGATCGCGGGTGAAGGCTGCCAGCACATCGTCCATGATGACATGATCATGGCGCGGAAAATGCGCAACGCGGATACGCGGCGTGCCGGCCAGCACCAGCGCGGCATCCTCGGCGGCGGCTTGGGCGTGAAAGCCGAGCAGCACTTCGGCACCGCAATCGGCCTGGACCCGGGCAATGGCGATGGCATCATCGACCTGTGAACCGGCCGAAACCAGCACGCCGAGCCCGCCGCCATCGATCGAGCGCATCGTCGGCCGTGACAGATAGGTCGACCGCGACTCCTGGCCGACGGCCATGCCGTGCGTGACTTCGAAGTCATGGCCGGCGAAGGCGGCCGATTCGTCGGAGCCGAGGAACACGCAGGTGTTGGCAATATCAGCCGGAGTCGGGAAGGTCTTGGCCTTGGCAGCACCATCAACACTGCGTTCGAGCGCCATCAGGTTGAAGAAATGGTTGGCAGTGGCGCCGGGTTCATCACCGCGCAGCCCGTCCATGGCGGCAAAGACAGTGCGGATGCGTTCGCTGGCGATCGGCCCGGGGAACAGCAGGTTGACCCGAATGCCGCGCGGCCCAAGCTCTGCCGCCATCTCGCGGGACATGGCGTTCATCGCCGCCTTGGGCACGGTATAGGCGGCGCGCGCGTAATATTCGGTGCGCGAAAAGATCGTTGATACGTTGATGATCGAGCCGCCCTCGCCCATCGATGCAGCGGCAGCACGCACCATGTTCCAGGCAACGACCATGATGTTGCGGGCGGCGTCGCCGACGGTTTCGCTGTCGGTACTCCCGGTGGCCTGCAACGCAGCAAGGTCGGCCTGGCTGAGCGGCAGGTTTTCGAGCGGCTGCTTGGGGCCGGCTGACCCTGCGTTGTTGACGAGGATGTCGATATGGCCGTGGCGCACCACGACTTCGGCGATACCGGCGCGTACGCTGTCGGCATCGGCACCATCGATAACGACGGTCGAAGCGCGGTCGGCGGACACTCCGGCAGCCGTCACGGCGGCGTCACGCGCCGTATCGGTACGGCTGCGGTCGCGCCCCGAGAACACCACGGTGGCGCCTTCGGCGAGGTAACGCCGCGCAATCGCCTGGCCCAGATTGCCGGCCGCACCGGTGATCAGCGCGACCTTGCCGGCCAGCCGACCCTGCGAAATGACAGTCACAGCCGTGTCTTGTGTCGGAGTCTTCGCCATGATCGTGCCTTTCAGTTCGCGCTGTCGGTCGAGGCGGCAGCCGCCCAAGCTTCGAAAAGTTCATCGCGGGAGCGCAATCCGGTGGCCGGCAGCGCGTGGTTGACGATGTAGGTGGCACCCGAATGACGGTTGTCCCACATCGACTGGTGCGCCTCGGGCAGGCCTTGCCAGGGCACCACGGTGGGTTCCGTCACGTCGAGCAGGCCGGCAGCGACCATGTCGTTCATGCGCGTGACCTCATAGGCGTTGCACAAGTGCGTGCCGAGGATCTCCGCTGTCGGCATGATGATGCGGCGCTGGCGCGTCCACACCTGCGGCGCGTAGAAGTTGTAGCGCTGTCCGGCCATGTCCTCGGCATAGACAATGCGCCCGGTGAACGGCTTGACGAGGGCAGATGTGACCCCCAGCGTGTCCTGACCGGCGCGTTCGAGCACGATATCGGGCGCTCCACGCGGGTTGTCGGGGGACTTGAGCAGCTTGCCGACGGCCGAACCGAAGGGCTTGAGCGTCTTGTCCTGGAACTCGCGCACGGCTTCGCGGAAGGCTTCGATGTCGGCGCGGGCGACTGGCAGGCGCGGCATGGTGTCGGGCCAATCGAAATTCGCCCCTTCCCGCCGCTTGATGCCTTCAAGGCTGACGACGCCGGCAACGGCATCTTCAAAGCCCAGCGACAGGATAAATTCGCGCTGGCCATCGGTGGTCGTGACCACGACGGTGCGGGCGCCGATGCCGCGCGCCGCCTCGATCATCTCGAGGCCGGTTTCATCGGCGAGTGCCTTTGAATTGGGGCCGTAGAAGATCAGGATCGCTTCGCCACCACGCGCCCCGGCCTTTTGCAGCATGGCTTCGGCGGTGGACGCGCCGGGCTTGCCCATGAAGCTGAGGTGGTAGCCCGAGGACGCACCGTAGAACGCCATCTTGCCGCCATCGGCAAGCAGTTGGAACGTGCGTGGGAAAGACGTTTCGCCGGCATGGCTGACGGCATAATCCGCCAGCTTGCCGTTATTGAGGCGCTTGTATTCCTCGACGAGGGGCTGGCCCGCCGCTTCCCACGCCTTCGCCGCAGCGTTGCCATCAGGCACCGGGGTATAGAGCGCCGCAAAGCGCGGGTCGGTGCGGTCGATGGCGCCAGCGGCGCCCTTGGTCCGCACGAAGTCGGCACGCGCCGGGCTGGAAACCAGGCCGGTGACATTCAAACCGCTGGCCCGTGACGATTTCAGCGCGTCGAGCCCGGTGCCGGTTGCCGAGCCTTCGATGAAGATCGTCTTGCCCCCGACGATTTCGAGCGTGGTGAACAGGCAGCGCACGATGGTGCCCAGGTTGAGGATATAGCTGCCGGCTTGTTCGAGCGTCAGGTCGCCGGGCACATTGTGGAGCTGCGGCGCCTGCACGGTGAGGAATTGGGCATGGCTGCCAGTTTTCGTTTCATAGCCCTGGATGCTGAAATCGGCGAACATCGGGTCCCGGCCCGCAGCCGGGCTGAGCAGGTCGGAGGTGCCCGAATAGACCGCGACCATGTCGCCAACCTTCAACCGGCCTTCGCTGCGCGCTTCGCTGCCGAGCGCGGCAATCAGCGCCAGGCCGCCCGAACCGGTGGTCTGGAAATCTTCTTCATGGCCATCGAAAGGCGACACCGGAATGCCGGTCAACGCCCAGATATCGTTGAAGTTGACTTCGCTGGTCAGCAGATAGACCAGCGCTTCATTGGGTTCCGGCGTTGGCACCGGCACAATCAGTTCGCGCTCATGCGTCGCCGGCTGGCCAAAACGCGGCGCCCCGGTATCGGCGTCACGCGCGATACCAAAGGCGTATTGATGCCCCGGGATGGCGGTGATGCCCGGGAAGAAGGCGGCACCGACCGGCAACAGGTCGCCCGCGGCTTCAAGCTTTTCGGCGCGGGCGTCATGCTCGCTGTCGATGAAGACGCCGTTGCGGCGCACCGGCAGCGGCGGGCTCTTCTTGTCGAGAAACTCGCGAATGCCGGTCTTGCCGCCGTCGGGATCGACCACGGCTTCGGCGAACAATTGCGCCTCGCGCTCGAGACCCGCGGCCATGCCATCGGTCCAGCCGGTGCGGATGGCATCGATGGCGCGCGCGCCAGCCTTGCCGCGCCCGGCCCAATCGAGCTGGCGCAAGATGCGCTGCACGAAACCATCGGCGAGCGCGTCATCGAGATCGACATGCGCCGGCTGTTGCCATGCTGTCTTCGCGGCCTTGCGGCGTTCCTTCCAGGTACGGCCAAGCGCGCTGTTATCGCCATGGCGGACAAATTCGCGCACGGCGGCATGCGCCACACTGAGCGCATCATCGGCACCCGATGCAAGGGTTTCAACGAGACCGATAGTGAGCGCGGTCTCGCCGTCGATGGAACGCCCGCCAAGGATCAGTTCCAGCGCATCGAGCAGCCCTTCGGGTCCGCGCTTTTCGGCGAGCAGGCGCGGCAGTCGCTGGGTGCCGCCATAGCCCGGCAGCAAGCGCAGGCGGATTTCGGGCTGGCCAAAGCGAGCATGGCCTTCGGCAACGCGCCAATGGCAGGCCAGCGCAAATTCCATGCCGCCGCCAAGCGCGACACCCTGGATGGCCGCGACGCACGGCTTGCCCATGCTTTCGATCTTGGCGAATGCCAGTTGGGCGTTATTGGGCAGCACGCGGGCTTCTTCAACGGTATGAATCTCGTCGAGGAACTGGCGGATGTCGGCGCCGGCGACGAACGACGCCGTCCCGTCGCCGGTAAACACCACCGCCACAACATCATCGCGGCGCGACAGATGTTCGACGACGATGACCAGTTCATCGATGGCGCGTTCGTTGAGCGCATTCACCGGCGGATTGGTGACGAACACTGTCGCGACCTTCTTGCCCGGCGCCACGTCATTGTACTGGATGCGGAAATAGCGATAGCGATCGAATATCTGCTGGTCTTCCGACAGGCTCTGGCGGCGCTGCCAATCACCGATGGCCTTGCGCAATTCATCAAGGCTTTCGGGATTGCGCAGGGTCGTGACGTCGCCGACGTCACCGCCTTCGACCAGCGCACGGACCATGCGGCGCATATATTTACCGCTGCGGGTTTCGGGGAATTGGCTGACTTCGATGAAGTCGCCGGGTACGGCGACCGCCCCCTTTTCCTGGCGGACGAGATCGGACAGGCGGCGATAATCATCGCGGCTGAGCGTGCTGCCCGGCGCGGCGGTGACGAAAGCGATCGGGGTCAGGCCCTTTTCGCGATGCGGTGCGCCGACGACAAGGACATTGCCGAGCGGCGAATCCGGATCGAGCTGCTTGTCGCGCAGAATCGCGCCTTCGATTTCCTCGGTGCCCATGCGGTGGCCCGACACGTTGATGACATCGTCGGAACGGCCGTGCAGCGAGAAACCTTCATCGGCATGGCGCACGGCGAAATCGCCCTGGGTATAGGCCCAGACACCCTGCCAGCGCCGCCAGTAACCGCTGTCCCAGCGGTCACCATCGCCGGTCCAGCCCGGGGCGACGCTGCCGTTCTCGACATGAAAATGTTCCGGATCACCCCAGACGGTGCGCGCCAGATACGGATAGGGTGCGGCGATGACGATCTCGCCCTTTTCGCCGAGTTCGGCGCGGCGCCACTTCACGCCGTCACCGCCTGCACGTTTCAGCGGTGCGGTTGCGGTGGCAGCGCCCTGCTCATCCTCCACCCAGACATCGCCGAGGATCCACGGCAGCGGGAAGGTGCGCGCATCGGCCGCCAGCGGGAAATCGCCATTGCCATAGAAATGCGTCCAAGCGATGCCGCCATGCTCGGTGGCCCAGTAGCTGTTGATATATTGCGGCGTCAGATGCTGCATGCCGAAGGCTTGCACCGGCGGCGAACATGGCTCGGCGCAGAAGGTCGCGACCCGCAGCCCGCTCATGTCATAGGCCTTGATGTCGTGCAGGTTCTGCGGATCGGACATCACCGCCTTGAGGAAGGTGACGCCGGCCTTGAAGATGGTGACGCCATGGCGCTCGATCATCGCGGCGAAGCGCCCGGCGTGCGGGAAAACCGGCGCGCCTTCGCCGAGCAGCGTCGTCACCCGGGTCAGCAGCGGTGCCGAGATCATGTAGCTCTGCCCGGTGATCCAGCCCGGATCGGCGACGACATACAGAACGTCGCCGGGCCGCGCATCGAACGCCACCTTCATGGTTTCGGCGATGCCGGCGGCATAACCGCCATGGACATGGACAACACCCTTGGGCTTGCCTGTCGACCCCGAGGTATAGATGAAGAACATCGGATAATCGGCATCGACCGGCGTGACTGGCGCGGATGCCCAGACAGCGCGGACAAAGTCCTGATCGGACAAGCCCTCGAGCGCGGCAAGATCGGCAAGGCCGGCAGCCGCCAGCAGCGTTGCCAGTGCGGCATCGGTCAGTTCATGGCTCCAGATATCGCGGTCGCGCCAGACGATGTCGGGCTGGGCGGTATGGCGGGCGACGATCACGGCCTGGACGCGCGGCGGTGTCGCCACCAGGCTTTCGGCCACGGCGATCCGGATGCGCGCCGAAGCCGTTGAATCGACCGTCCCGGCCTTGCCGAGATCGGCGAGCGCGCGCCCGACACCGCGCATGACATCGCCGCGCTCGACGGTAACCTCACCCTTCAAGGTCGCCATGACAGTTTCGGCAATTGCCGCCGAGGTTTCGGTCGACAGGCCGAGGTCCGCCTGCCCCAATCGCTCGGTCAACAGCGCCAGAGCGACTTGAACCGGCACATAATTGTCGAGCGCCGGATCGGTGTAGGCGGTCTTGAACGGGATGATCTGCGCCATGCGATAGCCGCCATCGGCAGTGATGACGATCTTGGCGCCGGCGTCATGGATGCGGTCCGACAGCGTTTTGTCGGAAAAGCCACCGAACACCGGCGTGTACAGGATACCCAGCCGCTTGGCTGCTTCGGTCCAATAAAGTTGCGCTGGGATATTGGGCATGTTGAGCGCGATGCGATCGCCCGCTTTCAAGCCGAGACCTTGCAGCGCGATCGCACATTTGGCGGTTTCAAGCAGCAATTGCCGGCGGCTGACGGCATAGCTGTCGACCGGCGCACCTCGGCCATTGTCCTGCGCCATGTCCCAGCGGTCACCTTCGAAGATGAACGCGGCCTCGTCACCATGGCCAGCGAGAACGTGGCGATCGACTTCGTTGAAGCAGCAGTTGGTTCGCGCGCCATCGAACCAGCGGAAATGCGGCGCGGCATCATCATTGAAGGCCCGCGACCAGGGCGTGAATCCGGGCGGCAAATCCACAACCACGGGAGCAGCCGTGGCGGCATCCCAGCCAGACCAGCCGGTGCCATCAAAGCTGATCCACACGGCCCCCTGCGGCCGGTTCACCAGCCAGTGCAGGTTGCGGGCGGCGATGTCTCCATGAAAGGCACCCGGATCGGCGATGACCGCGTCACGCGCTGCTTCCCAGTCGGCACGGGTCAATATCGTATTGGCCACGGCAGCCGGCAACAGCTTGGCTTCGGTCGGATTGGCCGTTTCGCGCATTGTTTTGACCTCAAACTTTTTTGTTTTAATCATTTTTGTGCCGAAGGCAGGCCCACGCCACAAGTCGTCTTTTGAACTATCATCACTGCGGAAAACCCGCACGCCACCATCACTGCCCGGCCACCGCACCCGGGCCGAACACGAGTGTGCGGCTAGGGTTCCCGCGCTCTACGGTAAGAATATGTCTAAACGCAAGCCAAAAAAGCTATGGTAATTGCCGGAATAGGCGGATCGGATTGCGACTTGTTACAAATGCACCCTTGGCGCGCGCTGCCGGCAGGGCATGTTGACGCTTTCCGATGGCCATGACCAAGACCAATCGCAGCCTTGGTTGGCATACGACCCGGCCCGCAATCGATCGGGGGACATGAGAAAGGTGCGCCACCATGAGCGCGGCACCGAATTGGATGCGAAATCAGCACCATGAAGAGTCAAAAAACAGCAAGCGGCAGCGACGGCAGACTGGCAGCAGCGGTAAAACTGCGCACTGTCATCACGCTTTCGATACGGCCTCCCAACGCCAACCGAATGCGATCGCAAACCAGCCGCCCTGGCGTCAGAAAGCGTTGCGCGGCAGCAAAACCGAGCCAATGGTCCGGAACAGGATGTACAAATCGAGCCAGAGCGACCAATTTTCGATGTAATAGAGGTCGTGCTCGAAGCGCTTGATCAACTTGTCTTCCGTATCGGTTTCGCCGCGCCAGCCGCACACTTGGGCCCAACCGGTGATGCCGGGCTTGACCTTGTGGCGGGCGGCATAAGAACCCACAACATCGGAAAACAGACGGCCGCCGGCACGGGTTGACGCGGCGTGCGGGCGTGGCCCGACGAGCGACATATCGCCCTGCAGAACATTGAATATTTGCGGCAATTCATCAAGGCTGGTCATCCGCAGGATGCGCCCGACCCGGGTCACGCGCGGGTCATTGCGGCTGGCCTGGTTGATGCCATCGAGTTCAGTGCGATCATCATACATCGAGCGAAATTTATAGACCCGGAAAGTCTGGTTGTTGAAGCCTTCCCGGAGTTGGCGAAACAAAATCGGCCCCCGCGAATCAAGCTTGATGGCGACAGCGATGACCAGCAGCAAAGGCCAGATGAAGAACAGGATGATCAACGGCAGAATGACATCTTCGGCCGTCTTGATTGTCGCGTCAATTCCCGAGATCGGTCGATCGAACAGCGTCATCAGCGGCATTTCACCGAGCATGACAAGCGGCCGCTTGGCGAAGACGAAGCTGGCCAAATCGGGCGCGAGACGGATTTTCACCGGTGTCAGTGCGAGACGGCTAACGACTTGCTGCAGCCGAACCTCCGCCGCCCATGGCAAAGCAACCACGACCTGATCGACCCCGCCATCACGAATCATCGAAATGAGCGCTGACAGATTGCCGAGCACCGGCACATTCGCCGTTGATGCAGAAACGCGGCCATCACGACGATCGTCGAAGAAACCGATCAGCGAAATGGTCAGCCGGTCGTGTGCCTGAACATATTTGGCGAAGCGTTCGCCCTGGACACCGGCTCCGAAGATCGCAACACGCTGGTTGAACGTGCCGCGGGTTTTCAAGCGCCGCACCCACAAGGTTGAAACCGACCGCAACACGAGCAAGGTCAGGCCGCCAGCGGCAAACCAGCCCAGCGCCCAGCCGCGCGAAACCGACTCCGAAGATTTGAGCAGGAACCCAAGCGTTATCAGGAAAAGCGCCACGGTGATCCACGAAGTCGTTATCCGCTGCCAGGCCCGACGCAAGGAAAACTGCGCGTCGATATCATAGCAACCGAGCATTTCGGCCAGAACGCCAAAAGCAATGGTGGCAAGGAATACAACCCGCGCGTAAATCGCAACAGCTTCATCGTTCAACGTGTCGCGCACGATAGCAACGGCGAATGCGCCCGTGGCAAGAACGGCAGCAAGCTCGACTAGCCTGACGATGAAAATTGCGAAATCGAGCGGAACACCTGGTTTGCCAACGGCGGCGATTGGCCCGGTGTCAACGCGGAAGTGCAGATCGTTCACTCCCCGCCCTCCGTCGCATCGCGCCCGCTCAACCGCTCTGCGACAGTCGAGACCCGACGGCTTCCCATTACAAAATAAATCACTTTTTTAATGCGGAACGTAAAGGAGGCGACATTGTTGAAAACTGCTGTAAAAGCGGCATTAATCAGGAGAGACACACGATGGAAACCGCCTACGACTGGTCGACCATGATCGTTTTTGCCGGCTTGATCGTGTTGTTTCTGCAGCGCTCCCAGGGCGAGGCGCGCGATCATCTGTGGCAGTATCTGGTCGCGTCGATTGGTTGCGCCGTGACAAACTATATCGGCAATGAAGCGATCAAGCTTGCCAACACAACCTACCACCTTGGAGCGATTGCTCTGGGCATCGCCACGCTGGCCTTTATCTGGATCGTGCTGCGCCCATTTCAGGACGAATGAGCACGGCCGTCCAGCCGTGAAGATCGTCGTGGTTGACGCCATCAGCGTGTCATCAACTGCGCCGCCAATGGCCGGCCGATCAACACCATGCGATCGGCCGGGTTCATGGCCGCAAGCATCGCATTGGCGAAAAGTTCCAATTGCGCAAAAACACGCGGGTCGTCTGGGGCCGGTGTGGAAATCCGCACCAGAATACCATCAGACAGATAGCCATTGAGTTGCTGCATCAGCTTGACGCGACGCTGCTCCTGCCCGTCGGTGGGCAGATCATCGCCGATCCGGGTCCAATAGCAGATCTGCTCCATGCGCGAATCGTTACTGGCAGTCAGTTCGCGAACCGGCAACAGTGCATTGCCACCGATCGGCAGTTGCCGGCGCCGCGAGGTCGATATCGTATAACCTATAGCCGAATAACAAGTTTCCGGCCGGTGTAGTTGCAGCAGATCATTTTGCACCGCACCATAAGCGATGACAATTATCATCGGCAGCTTGGTTGATGATAAATACAGTCGTGATATCGTTTGGCTATAAAGACGATCTGCGAGACTTCCAGGCGATTTGGGCAATACAAAATTACTTGAAGGAAAGTTCTTCCAGTCGCCAATCCGTTGTGGAACCACATCATCAAGCTTACGATCACC
>CAJAHV010000380.1 GCA_903939555.1 uncultured Alphaproteobacteria bacterium
ATTGCGGTGGCCGTAGCTGTAGATTTCTGGCCTTGCGCCAGCCGTTTTGACAAATGGGTTGTCGGGCGGCACCGAGCCATCGTCGCGAACCCGCAGGATCTTGCCGATGTGGCTGTTCAGTGCCTGCGCCTGCGGGCGCGCGCTCGACTGGTCGCTGGCCGTCGTGCCATCGCGGTCACCCACGCTGATGTAAAGCATCCCGTCCGGACCAAAGACCATGCGGCCACCATAGGTACCGAGTGGGCTTTCCCACGCCTCTGCCACCAATATGTCCTGCACCGCGGTTAGCCGGCCATTTTCGAACCGGGCGCGGGCCACCGCTAGAGTAGTGGCCAGCCGGGGCTTCACTTCCTTAGTGTAAGAGACATACAGCAGCTTGTTGCGAGCAAAATCGGGATGCAGCACGATATCGTGCAGGCCGCCGATGCCGACATCGTTGAGTTCCGGCAGGCCCTGAACGGGTTTCGGATCAAGCACGCCATCCCGCACCACACGCAGGCGCCCGCCGCGCTCGGTGATAAGCATGATGCGCCCTTCGGGCAGGAACACCAGCCCATCGGGATGCGACAGGCCCTCCGCCAGCTTGACGACGCGCATCGACATACCGCCCTGGCTCTTCAGCACTACGGGCTTGTCCACCGCCGCGCCTGACAGCGCATCGGATGGATAGTTGCGCAAGATCTGGGCCTGGGTCAGCGGCGCCGTGACGCCCGGCGTATCGACCGGCTGTGCGGGCGCAGCGACAGGCAGGGCCGCCAACAGCGTCGCCATCATCCAGGGTTTCGTCCGAAAACTCATGCTTCCTCCAGAACGGCAAATAACCGTATCCGCCTCAGTTCACACTCAAGGCCACCAGTTCGGCCGGATGATCAACGCCGCCAACCCCGACCACGATATATTGCTTGCCCTTGTGCATGTAGGTGATCGGCGGCGACGTAGTGCCGGCGCCGAGATCGGCCTGCCACGCCACCTTCCCGGTCTTCTTGTCATAGGCACGGAACATGTTGCCGCCGCTCAACTTAGGAATGCTCAGGCCAACCTTGTCGCCTTCACCGACGAACAGGAAGGATTTGGTGAGCAGCGGCGCAGCGCGGCCAGCTTGGCCAAGCGGCGGCAGATTGAGATCCTTCAGCAACGGATGGTCACGCGGGCCTTCGCCATTGGGCGCCATCCAAAGATGATCGCCAGTGTTCATGTCGATCGCCGTGATCCGGCCATAGGGCGGCTTGACCATGGGCAGGCCCTGCGGCCCTTCCATGTACAGGTTTGATTCCGGCGGCCGCCTGTAATTGTCGCGGCCGATCCACGGCACACTGACCGACGGGATATAGATAACCCCAGTTTCCGGATCGAGCGCGGCCCCGGTCCAGTTGGCGCCGCCCACCCAACCGGGCATATACAGCGTGCCCAGCTTGGCATCCGGCCCGCCAGCCACAGATGGCGGCGTGTACATAGGGCCATGCTGGTAACGGCTGAGGATCTGCAGCGCTTCGGCCCGCAACGCGGGAGTATAGTTGATCAGTTGATCCTCATCCATACCCTGTCGGTCGAACGGCTTGGGCTTGGCCGGGATCGGCTGTGTCGGCGACGATTTTTCTCCCGGCATGGTCGATATTGCGACAGGCGTTTCAACGATGGGAAATAGCGGCTCGCCGGTAGCCCGATCAAAAGCGAACACATAAGCCATCTTGGTGACCTGAATCGCGGCACGGCGCAGGCGGCCATTCACCTTAATATCGGCGAGCATCGGCGGTGAGGGCAAATCATAATCCCACAGATCATGATGCACCAATTGGTAATGCCAGACCTTCTTGCCGGTGCGAGCATCGACAGCAACCAGCGAATCCGAGTAGAGATTGTTGCCGGGCCGCGACACGCCGTAATAGTCGCTCGGCGGCGCGCTAAGCGGAAGATAGACGAGGCCGAGTTTTTCATCAGCGCTGAACGCCGACCAGACTTTTGTCTTACCGCCGACCCGCCAGGAGTCATTTTCCCAGGACTCCACCCCTGGCTCGCCTTCGCGCGGCACGGTGTGGAAGGTCCACAGCAACTTGCCGGTGCGCACATCGAATCCGCGCACATTGCCGGTGAGAGAGGCCTTGTTAATGTCGGCGACGCCGATGGCGATGGGCTGGCCGCCAATCACGATCACATCGCGCACAACGATTGGCGCCGGAGCCGTCCACGAAAATACAGTCTTCGGCGCTTCGCGCAGATCGACCCTACCCTGATCGCCGAACTCCGTGACCGGCTTGCCAGTGCGGGCGTCCAAAACATAGAGATAGGACCCGCGCACGGTGACGATGCGGGCCGCCGCACCCTTGCCCCACAGCGCAAGTGCGCGGCTGGCCGATGCCGGTGTTAACCGCGCATCACCAGGAAAGGGCGCCTGACGCCAGATGATCCGGCCGCTGCCCGGATCGCGCGCCTCCACTAGGCCGATCTGGTTGCTGATGTACATCACCCCGCCCACCACCAGCGGCGCGTTGCGGAAATTGTTGGACGGCACCAACGTGGGATTTTCGACGCGCAGAGCCGGATCGAGCGCCGGCGCCCGCCAGACCACTTTCAGTCTATTGATGTTGCCGGCGTTGATCTGATCCAGCGCCGAATATTTCGTGTCACCCAGTGTCCCGCCGAAATGCGCCCAATCGCCGGCGGCTTGCGCCTGCACCGTTGCAGCACACAGCGCGTAGGCAACCGTCAGACTGATGCCCTTCAAACCCGTCATATGGTCGTCTCCGTCCTGCGGCCCGGGAGTTCAATAGCCAACGGCATAGCCCATGCGCCTGGGATCAGACCCGGCCAGTCGCGTGCCAAATTGCGACTGTAGCACGGCCTGGATACTGCCGATCGCATAGGGGCCGACCATTCTGACATTATGACCCATGGCGCGCAGGCGAACGGCCGTGTCGGATGAGAACCGCGATTCCAATTGCAGCGTTATCGCAGCGCCCGGCGTGTAAAATCCCGGATCGGCATCGAGTGCGAGGCGCGGCGCTTCGATGGCCGCTTGCACCGGCAGGCCTCGGTCGATCACGTTGATCAGATGCTGAAACTGCGACTGGCCGATTGTCTCCCCGCCCGGCGAGCCGAACACCATCTTGAACTGTCCCTTGTCCAGAACAATGGTCGGGCAGTTGCCGAGCAGCGGGACCCGGCCGCCGCGTACGAAATTGGGATGCTCACGATAGGGCGCCGTAGAGCCTTCGCGCAGGCCATTGTTGCAGAACATTCCTGTGTCACCCATTATGACACCAGCGCCGAAGCCGCCGCCTAGGGTGGTGGTCACGCCGACGGCGTTGCCGTCTCCATCCACAATCGAGATGTTAGTGGTGTCGCCGGGCACACTGCCTGCCGCTACAGGCGAAGGCGGCACTGCGCTCGGGTTGCCGATGGCGGCGCCGGCGGGAAACACAAGTGCGCGGGCAGGATCGATCAGGCGTCGGCGCTGATTGGCGAACTCCTTGGAAATGAGCGTCGCCACCGGCACGGGGCTCGACGTCGGATCAGCGGCATAGCAATAGACATCGGCCTTGGTAATCTTGATGCATTCGGCAATCAGATGCAGCGCCTGCGAGCTGTCGGCAGGAAATGATGCAATATCAAAGCCTTCAATCAGGTTTAGCTGCTCGCAGGTCTCCAGCCCGGTTCGCGACGTTAGCGGCGAGCAGATGACATCCAGCCCGCGATAGCTGGTCGCCACCGGGTCAACCCATTTCGGCCGGTATTGGCGCATGTCTTCCAGCCGCAGCCAACCGCCATTGGCGCGCGAGAAGCGGTCCATCTCCTGCGCGATGGGGCCAGAGTAGAAATAATCATAGGCCGCGTTTAGCGCCCGGTCGCGGCTCGCGCCGGCCTTCAATGCCGCCGTTTCGGCATCAGCCAGCGCTTGAAAACTACGCCCGAGTAGCAGATTCCGGAACATCGCCCGCTCCGGTGGCGGCTTACCGCTCGGGAAATAGATTGCCGCTGTCGTGGGAAACTTGGTCAGCGTGGCCTGCTGACGCGCAATCGTCTGGGCAATAGACGGATCAAGGGGATGACCATCACGCGCATAGCCGATGGCAGGCGCCAGCAGCACCGAAAGGGGGAGCTTGCCATGGAGCCGCGCCAGTTCGACCCAGCCGCCAAACGCGCCCGGCGTCACCACAGCTTTAGGACCGGCGGTCAGGTCTGCAGCCGAAGCTGTGTCTTCAAGCATTTGCGGCGCTGCGCCTGCAAAAGCCAGCGCAGTGATCTTGCCGGTCTTGCCGTCCATGCAGGTGGCAAATCCGTTGCCGGCAGCGCCCGATGCCCACGGCTCCACGACATTCAGCACGGCCATTACCGCCACAGCCGCATCGGCGGCGGTGCCGCCCTGCATCAGCATCCGCAGACCCGCCATCGATGCCAGCGGGTGTCCGGCTGCCACGACACCATGCGGCCCGGCGACCTCCACCCGGTGCTGCGCGACCGTGCTAGCCCCCGTCGAAGGAGCGTCCGGCGCCCGGCGCCCAACGCCTGCTTGAGCCGCCGGAGGCACTTGCGCTGATGCAGGCCGCGCCGCCGCAGCGGAGAGAACAGCGCCAGCCAAACCGCTCAGCAAGATCTCGCGGCGACCCAGTGTGCCCTGATCGTCGGCATCGTTGGTCAGGGTCTCCATTGCCATGTCGGCGCTCCCAAAGATGATGTCACCAAAACCCGACCATCACAGGCCTACTCCGGCATTTTCACCGTTGGCTTGCCTTGGATTTTGTAAACGATACCGTTCTTTAATACGGCCTGGACAGTGAATAGATTGTTCAGATTGTGGTAAACTGGGTCGCCCGGTACAACGATGATATCGGCAAACTTGCCAGGCTCGATGGTGCCAAGGTCGGGCTTGCCCATAATGCGGGCATTTACGCGCGTGGTATCGGCAATGACCTCCAGGGGCGATAAGCCTTCATCCACCAGCACCTTCATTTCCCGGACCAGGCCGTCGGTGTTGAAGTTCATCGGTGTGCCGCTGTCGGTGCCAACGCCCATCAGCGCGTTCGACTCGATCAGTTGCTTCACCTGTGGGCTGCGGAACTTGATCTGCCGGTTGATGCCCGCGAAATAGCTTTCGGCCGGCCATTCTTTAAAACTGTCCTGCATCGCCGCCCAGATATCGGCGGGGAACAGGCTTTTCAGCACAGGATCCTGCAATCGGCCGGGAAACTGCACGGTATCGGGAAAAATCCAACTGCGATGCGCAGCGGTCAGCACGATCGGCCGGTTGCTTTCGGAAATCGTGCGCACCAGGTCGGCGCTGTAAGTGGGGCCGCCAGCCGACCCCATGTGCTGCAGCACATCGACGCCGGCATCATAGGCGTTGCGGACATCCGCTTCGGCATAAACATGGGCATGCACCTTGACGCGGTTGGCGTGCGCGGCCTTCACGATAGCGAAATAATCGTCGCGCGTGAGGCCGGCATGCGCCTTGATCACATCGACGCCCTGCTTGACCAGACGATCGACGATATCGGCGCCTTCCTTGGGCGTGGCGATCACCGCCGACGCTTCGGCCGGGAAGCCGCCAAACGCCTTGCGTGTCACTAGCGGCCCCGCCACCTGCAGGCGCGGGCCGGGCACTTCACCGTTGTTGATGCGGTTGCGCAGGCTGATGCTTTCGACGGCATTTCCGCCCAGATCGATCGCCGATGTCACGCCCGACATCAGCAACTGCCACGCCGACAATTCCATCACCTTCTCGATGGAATATTTCTTGCCCTTCGTCTGCAGCCACTTGAACCAGCCGGCCTCGTCGCCAAAACCGATCATGAATAGATGGGCATGGGCGTCTATTAGGCCGGGCATCATGGTCTGACCGCTGGTATCGATCACCGTCGCGCCGGCCGGGATCTTAACCTCTGCGGCCGGCCCGACGGCGACGACGCGCTCCCCCTGGATGACGATGGTGGCGTTATGCAGCGGGGGCACGCTGAGGCCGTTGATCAGCATGCCGCCGGTGAGCACAATGGTTTTCGTTTCCTGAGCCATCGCCGCGACGGAGCCCAGGCCGACAGCAAGCACCATCAGGCTGCGCAGCAGGGATGCGGCGATTCCCCGGCCAGCGCTTGCGGCCTTGGTCACCGTGCTTGCTGAACCGATTTTCTTCATCATGATCAATTCCCATCACCCGCCAAGGCTGGCAGACTGTGCCTGATGCCGGCGCTCAGCAAGCCTCAAAGTGCAAAGCGGAAGCCTGCACGGAACGACCGGCCGATCGTATCATATTGCCCGGCTGAAATCGGCTGGTTGTTCCACGCGCCAAAGCCGGTCGGACCTGCTGCCACGATGGCTGGATCCTTATTGCCAATGTTGCGGACGTTGAAGAACAGTTGATACTGCCGGTCATTTCCGAACCGGTAGGTGGCGGCAAAATCGAAATAGGCGGCACCCGGCATCTGGATACTGTCATATGTCGGGTTGTTCCCCGTCGAAGCCGGGCAGCCGGTGGTGCATTCGATGAATTCGTTGCTGAACACCGAACTGGAGATGCCGCGCAGCGTACCCGATAGCGACACGGGGCCGTTGTCATAATTGATCGCGACGCTGTAGCGCCAGTCCGGCAAGTTGACTGTGCCGGCGCGCTCGGTCGGGATGGCGCCGGGGATGCCCGGAATGATGGTGTAATCGAGGAAGTGGGTGGCCAGTGCGCGGATGGCGAAGGCGCCGTCCATGCCAGGCACCACATCGGCGGCAAAGAAGCGATAACTCGCTTCAAAATCGAGACCTTGCGTGGATTCTGTCGCTAGGTTGATCGGCGCGTTGATAATGTCGAACTGGTTGACTGCACCCGGCGTCGCAGTGATGCGCGCGCACGCCGTCTGGTTGCCGGCAAAGCACAGGTTGACGATCTGCTGGATGGTCAACGATCCGATGGCCTG
>CAJAHV010000381.1 GCA_903939555.1 uncultured Alphaproteobacteria bacterium
CGCGCGACCATTTCGGCGGCGCTGCCCGGATTGTGGATGACTACCGTGCCGCTGCCCGGATCGCCGAGCCAGTGCAACTGGCCAAAGCCCGGCACCATGACATAGCCTTGGTTGGCCGGTGCGGTCGCGGTGGGGGTCGCCGCCGCCGGAAAGCGCCGCAGCCAGTCCCGCGAGGCTGCCTCGACTTCGGCTTCGGTGACCTTTTTCTCGGCGGCCCAGCCCGGCGGCAGGTCGCCCAGCCGGTCGATATGGGCCTGCAACGGATCGCCATTGCGCCCCGAGATATAGACCGGCGGGGTCGGCGCCCCCGGCTCGGGCAGGTCGCGCGGTGCCTGCAGCATCGCGGCATAGCCCTGCGCATAGCTGGCACCGGCGGCGAGGATGTCCATGATCATCGCATGGTTGGTGACCGGATTGTCGTGCGCCCCCGACAGGCGGTTGGCATTCCTGGCGGCATACCAAGGAAAGTACCAGCTTTGTTCGCGGATGCGGTGCCACACCCAGGCGAGGTGCTCGCCATAGGGCAAAGGCACGAAGGCGGGGGTGTAATTCGCCCCGAAATCGGCGCGTTCGGCATCGGTCCATACCGCATAGCCATTGGCGGCGATGGCGGCGAAACGCTGCGGCGCGCGCTTGGCGGCTGTGATCAGGGTTATGGCGCCCGAATGGGTGCCATAGGCGCCGGCCTGCGGCAGGCCCATGGCGTCCATGAACGCCAGCACCGCATCGGCGTAATCATTCACGTGCGGATTGTTCATCGGCAGCGGCGCCGATTCGCCAAAGCCCGGGGTATCGGGGGCGAGGCAGGTGAAGTGCGCCGCCCATTCGGCGATCAGCGTTTCATATTCGGCGCTAGAGCGCGGCGACTGGTGGACAAGCACGACCGGCGGCCCCGACCCGGCGCGGCGGTAATGCACGCGGCGGTGCGTACCATCGGGGTTGCGGACGTCGATGAAGTGGCGCGTGCTGGTCATGCTGCCTCGATAAGCTCGATCAATTCGCCGGCGGTGCCGCGCACCACCGCTGTCCGCCTGCCGGCATAAAGCGCGCCGTCGCGGCGCACCGGGGTAGCAAGAAAGGGCGCCTTTACCGCATCAAGGCTGGCGGTGATGAAGGTCACCATCGCATTGCCGGGGGGCAATTCGCCCGGCACCATGTCACGCGGGGTGGCAGCGGCGGGATATTGATCGATCTCCGATCCCGGCAACCGGCCCTGCTTTGTCATCGTCATGTCGGTGATGGTGTCGTCGGGCAGGCCGAAACTGTTGTTGATGACGCTGTAGGGGATCGACCAGGTGTCGCCCTCGGCAAAGCCCAGCGCGTCGCAGTGAAAGGCAACCGCGGCGGCACGATCGGGGGCGGCGAGGATGGCGATGAACATTTCATCGACCCGCGCGTTGGTGTGCGGCAGGTCAAGATCGGTCATCCCCGATTTCAGCACCTGGTTGAGATACAGCGCTTCACCGGCGCGGCCGACAACCTGGAAGGGAATGAAATTGTCGAAACCCGGCACCAGCTTGGGTTCGCCGATCACGGTAAAGGCCGATCCCTTGATATCGGCGAACAGCGCATCGCAATTGGCGACGGTGTGTTCATAGGCCGCCCAGCCGAAGCTGCGCAGCGGTTGATAGGGAATCGGGCTGGTTTCGACGAGGCGCAGGAAGAACGGCCGGCCATCGGCATGGCGCAGCAGCACCGAGCGCCGCCCGGCCAGCGCCGGCGCGCCCCAGGCGGTCGCCAGATCAGCGGAAACCGGTGCATCCTCGATGATCGAAAGGCCGATCACGCCGGTATAATCGGCCAGGCTCGCGGCGATGTCGGGGGTGGCGATGGTGCCGCACTTGATGCGGCCGGGGATATCGAATGTTTGCATGGCGCCACTTTGTCCGGACATTTTGCTCGGCGCAAGCATTGCTGGTCCAGCGTTGCCGCCTGGCGGATGTTATTTCTTCGCCGGTCGTTGCGGTACGATGAAGCGGCCCGATACCCGGCCCGGCGTCGTGCCCGGTGCCGCCGCGGTGCCGCCGCCCCGCCCGTCGAAACTGGTCTGGCCGTTGATCAGGTTGAGCACCAGCCGCTGCCCGGCGAGATTGGAGCCGCCGCGATCGAGCGTGACATTGCCGGTCAGCGTGATGATCTTGGCGGCAACGTCATAGATGCCGATGTTGCTGGTGGCGCGTTCGGTGGGCGACACCAGCCGGACATGGCCGCGGGCATCGAGCCGCTGCATCTCGGGGTTGCCAGCCTTGTCGCGCGAATAGAGCACCTTCACCGAATCGGCATTGAGCGTCAGCTTGCCCTGCCGGATGACCACGGCGCCCGAAAACACCGCCTGGTTGGCGGCATCCTGGATTTCGATGCGCGCGGCATCGACATCGATCGGTGCGCCGGTATCAAGGCCCTTCAGCGCAGAGGTTTGCGCCGAAGTTTGCGCGGGCACTGCCGCCAGTGGCAGCAGGGCGGCAAGAAGCAGGAAAGGCTTGGTCGTCATGCCCCCGCCTTGCCCGCCCGGCCATGAATGCGCAAGTGGACGCCGCCGCCGAGCACCGCGTTGCGGCCCTGGATATCGGCTTTGAAACTGCCGGCGCTGAAGTTGCCGATCGGCAATTTGCCGGTAACGGGCGCTGCGGTCGACACCGTGCGGCGGTTGAGATCGATATTCACCGTGGCCGAATCGAGGCTGTAGCCGGCGGCCGAATCGAGCCTGACCGGGCCGCTGATCTGCAATTTGTCGTCGTTCATGAAATAGCGGCCGGCCGGGGCGATGACGAGCGCCGGGCCATCGGCCATGGCGATGCGCGCCTTCAGGTTCTGCAACTCCACGATCGGCAAGGCGCTGCTGCGCTGCGTCGCGCTGCCGGCGCTGATGACAAAGGCTTCGCCGCGCGCAGTTTCACCGCGATAGACGGCGGTGTCGATGCGCAGCCGCTCGGTCGCCACCGCGACCTTGTCCTTGGCGAGCAGGAAGCTGAATTCCTGCACCTTGGTCAGCGGCCAGATGACGATGGTGAGCAGCACGATCACCGCCGCCGCCGGCAGGATCAGCTTGAGCGCGGTCATGCGCCGGTCGTGCCCGCTGCCCGGCAGGGCGGCACGCTGGCGCCGGGTCAGCATGACCGGCGGCAGGAGGGCATCAGCGTGGCTCACATATGTGCAAAAATGTCGGTTTCGTCCCAGCCCGCGAGATCGAGATCGGCACGGGTCGGCAGGAAATCGAAACAGGCCTGCGCCATGCCGGTGCGGCCTTCGCGCGCCAGCCGTTCGGCGAGCACGGCGTGGGCGCGGTGCAGGAAGCGCACATCGGATGCCGCATATTCCTTTTGGGCGTCGGACAATTCGGCGGCGCCCCAGTCCGACGATTGCTGCGCCTTGGAGATGTCGACACCGACGGTTTCGCGCAGGACTTCCTTGAGGCCGTGGCGATCGGTATAGGTGCGCACCAGTTTCGACGCGATCTTGGTGCAGAATACCGGCGTCGCATCGACCCCGAGATAATGCTTGATGACCGCCAGGTCGAAGCGGGCAAAGTGGAACAGCTTGAGCCGCGCCGGATCGGCCAGCACCGATTTCAGCACCGGGGCGTCATATTGCCCCTTGCTGAAGCGCACGAGATGTTCATCGCCATTGCCATCGGCGAGCTGTACCAGGCACAGCCGGTCGCGGTGCGGGTGCAGGCCCATGGTCTCGCTGTCGACAGCGATCGGCCCGGGCGCGAATACGTCATGGGGCAGGTCGCCCTGGTGGAGGTAAATGGTCATCGCCTGCGCCTAGCAGGCAGGGACCGCGCTGTCATCTGTTGCGCCGGATCACCGGCGCACAAATCGCGCGCGGCAGGATGCGGCGCGGCTCTGGCCATATGGCCTAGATGAGCCCCTGGGCGCGCATGCTGACATGGCCGCCGCGGCCGATGATGACATGGTCGTGGACGGCAAGGCCAAGGTGCCGCCCGGCTTCGACCACCGCCTTGGTCATCACGATGTCGTCACGCGATGGCTGCGGATCGCCCGACGGGTGGTTGTGGACCAGCACCAGCCCCGACGCGCCGAGTTCGAGCGCACGCTTGACGATCTCGCGTGGATAGACCGCCGCCTGGTTGACAGTGCCCTGGCTCATCGCCTCGTCGCGGATCATGACGTTGCGGTTGTTGAGGAAGATGACCCGAAACTCCTCGGTGACGCGATGCGCCATCGCGGCGTGGAGATAATCGGTCAGCGCCTGCCAACCGCTGAGTACCGGGCGGTCCAGCGCTGTGGTGCGCAGCGCGCGCAACGCCACCGCCTCGACGAATTTGAGCGCGGCGATGGCGCCATCGCCCAGCCCGTCGATGCGTTTCAGCTCGAGCGGGGTCGCCGCCAGCAGCACCGGCAGGCTGCCGAATTCGGCGAGCAACTGTTTGGCCAGCGGCTTGGTATCGCGGCGCGGGATGGCCAGCCCCAACAGATATTCGAGCAGTTCATAATCATGGAAACCGTCCCCGCCGCCGGCCAGCAGCCGGGCGCGCAGGCGTTCACGATGTCCGGCGGAATCGCTGTCGGTCATCGGGCGACTGTGGGCGGTGACCCGCCGGCGATCAAGCCCGATAGGGCGGGGCCGTATGGCCGAGCGGCGAACCGGTGAAGATTTCACAGCCGGTCTCGGTGATGCCGATACTGTGTTCGAACTGCGCAGACAGCGACCGGTCGCGCGTCACCGCCGTCCAGCCATCATCGAGCAGTTTCACCGCCGGGCCGCCCAGGTTGATCATCGGTTCGATAGTGAAGAACATGCCGGGGCGCAGCACGACGCCGCGGCCGGGCTTGCCGAGGTGAACGACATTGGGCGCTTCGTGGAAATTGAGCCCGAGGCCATGGCCGCAAAAATCGCGCACCACGCTCATGCGTTGCTTTTCGGCGTGGCTCTGGATGGCGTGGCCGACATCGCCGAGCGTGGCGCCGGGGCGGGCGGCCTCGATGCCGAGCATCAGGCATTCATAGGTGACATCGACGAGTTTCTTCGCCTTCAACGGCACGTCGCCGACCAGGAACATGCGGCTGGTATCGCCGTGCCAGCCATCGACAACGACCGTGACATCGATGTTGACGATATCGCCGTCCTTGAGCTTTCGCGCCGACGGAATGCCGTGGCAGACGACGTGATTGACGCTGATGCACAGGCTGTGGCTGAAACCGCGATAGAAGACGGTCGCCGAATCATGGCCGGCAGCGCGCACGAATTCCCAAGCCATGCGATCAAGATCGAGCGTCACCACATCGGGCACGACATGCGGCGTCAGCATGTCGAGCACTTCGGCGGCGAGTTTGCCGGCCTTGCGCATCCCGGCGTAGCCGGTGGCATTGTGCAGGCGGATAGGGCCTTCCGACGGATCGGAGATGGTTTCGAAGCTGAGCGCGGGCTGATTCATCGTGCCGTGACAGATAGGCGCTGGGGGGCGTAAAGTCCACTAAGCCCTTCCCGCCCGCGCCGTGCTGGGCTAGGCCGACGCCATGGACACTTCTCGTATCTGGACGGCCGCGCTGCTCGTCATCGGTGATGAAATTCTGTCGGGGCGCACCCAGGATGCCAATATCGCCTATCTGGCGAAATGGCTGGGGGTGCAGGGCATCCGGCTGAAGGAAGTCCGCGTCGTGACGGACGACATGGACGCGATCGGCGCGGCGGTGAACGCGCTGCGCGTGCAGCATGATTATCTGTTCACCACCGGCGGCATCGGGCCGACGCATGATGACATCACCGTCGATGCCATCGCTGCGGCGCTGGGGGTGCCGGTCATCGTCCATCCTGATGCGCGGGCGATCCTTGCCGATCATTATGGCGACAAGCTGACCGATGCCCGGCTGCGCATGGCGCGCACCCCCGAAGGCGCCAGCCTGATCGAAAATCCGCGCACCAAGGCACCGGGCATCCGCATCGGCAATATCTTCATCATGGCCGGGGTGCCGATGATCACCCAGGGCATGCTGGCGGCACTTGACGGGCAATTGCCCGGTGGTGCCCCTGTGCTGTCGCGCACGGTGGCGGCGTGGACGCAGGAATCGACCGTGGCCGCCACGTTGGGGGCGGTAGAAAAGGCGCATCCCGGCGTGCAGATCGGCAGCTATCCATTCTGGCGGGAGGGCCGGACCGGCGCGAATTTCGTACTGCGCGCCACCGATCCGGCGCTGCTGGCGACAGTGGCCAGCGCGTTGATGGCGGCGCTGGCCGATATCGGCATCGAGCCGGTGGATGGCGAAATCTGAGCGAGGGGCTGGTCTTGTTGACCCGTGCATGGCCTAGTCACCCCGGGCTGTGTTAAGCGTTCATTGACCGATGCTCGGGATGAGGGAGGCACAATGACAATCTTGCGGTGGA
>CAJAHV010000382.1 GCA_903939555.1 uncultured Alphaproteobacteria bacterium
CTGGGTGACAACGGCGCACAATTGGCTGAAAACCTGGTACGCCCCGGCGCTGTTCCGCCCCTGGCTGTTCGTGCGCGGCGGGCGGCTGCTGTTCGGCGACCATGCCATGTTTGTACGCCGCAGTGCGTTTGATGCGATCGGCGGCTTCGACGCATCACTCGCCGTGATGGAAGAAGCCGACCTGTGCGTCCGCATCGTACCCTTGGGCCGCACCCGCCTGCTCAGCCGCACCGTCACCACCTCGGACCGCCGCATCGCCGCCTGGGGCGAATGGCGGGCGAACTGGGTCTATCTCAAAGTCGGTATCCGCTGGGGGCTGGGGCTGCGGCTGAACACGCTGGGGAAGCTGTATCCGGATGTGCGGTAATAAAGAGCCTGTGGCGGCTCTGCACATCAGGCCGCCGCCTTCACCCGCACGAACCCTGCCGCAACGGCAAAAGCGATCAGCCGGTCCATCCACGCCGCGTCGGTCGGCGGGCATGGCGGCAGCAGCGGACAATCCGCCACGAAACGCGGATCGCGGAGCAGATAGGCGGTGTAGAGCGTCGCCGCCGCCGCGTGCCAGCGGCGTTCGCCGGCGGGGAGCTGCGCCGGGTCGAACTGTGCCGGCGCCACGAAATCCGGCGTGCCGAGCCCGGCGCGCGCCATCGCGGTGCCGATGGCGGGTATCGGCGTCGGCGTGCGCGCCGTCAGATGCACCGTCTGCCCGACCAAATCGGCGAATCGCTCGGTCATCAGCATCAGCCCTGCCATCACATGGTCGATCGGCACCAGGTCGAGCGTCGCGCCTGCCGCCGCCGGCAGGGTGCGGATGCGGCCTTCGGCGATCAGCTTGAAGATCATGTAGATATTTTCGAAGCGCGAGATCTGCCCGCTCGCCCAATCGCCCACCACTACCGAGGGCCGCGCGATGGCGAACGCCAGACCCGATTCGCGCACCAGCGCCTCGCCCGCCGCCTTGCTGGCTTCATAGCCGTTGGTGAAGGCAGTGCCGGTGAAACCCGGCGCGATGGTGCCATCGGTGGTACCGCAGACATAGGCGGTGGAAACGTGCAGCAGCCCGGCACCGCGCGCCCGCGCCACGGCGATGGCATGGCGCGTGCCGTCGATATTGACGGCGCGATAGACGTCCTCCGCCGCATCGAACGCCGTCACCGCCGCCGAATGCACCAGCAGGTCGATGGCCGGCACCGGCGCCAGCCCGAATCCCGGCACCCGCACATCGCCGCTGCGCGTGACAATTTCGCCCGGCGCCGGGTCATCGCCCTCTGCCCGGCTCGGCACCAAGGCGCCGCGATTGTCGGTCAGCGCGTGCCGCCGGTGCACCAGCGCCGTCACGGCATGGCCCGCCGCCGCCAGCCGGGCGCAATATTCGCCGCCAATCAGCCCGGCGGCCCCGGTCACCAAGATCCGCATGGGTCAGCGGCCGCCCGCCGCCCGGCAGCGACAGGCGACAAGAGTGTGATGATGGCTGTGGTTGTTGCCGCTATTCATGCGCCGATGCTGCCCCTGTCGCTCCTGCTCGTCACCAGCATAGGCGATGACGGGTTACGCCGCTGCGGGAATTTTGCTGTAAAGGCTGCATTCCGCTCGCTTCGGGAGTTCCTGCCATCACCGCCGCTTCGCCCTTTGCCGTCAGCGCCCGGCCGCTCGATCCGGCCAAGTTCCGCGACCCGCACCGCACCGCCAAGGGCGAGGCGCGGGCGAGCGTCGCGCTGACCAGCCTGCAAACCCTGTGGTTCAACACCGGCACCTTGTGCAACCTCGCCTGCCGCGGCTGTTACATCGAAAGTTCGCCGACCAATGACGCGCTGGCCTATCTGACGCTGGCCGACCTGACGCTCTATCTCGACGAGATCGCCCGCGACGGCCTGCCGGTCCGCGAGATCGGCTTTACCGGTGGCGAGCCGTTCATGAACCGCGATTTCCCGGCGATGATCGCGCTGGCGCAGCGTCGCGGCTTCGAAGTGCTGGTGCTGACCAATGCGATGCGGCCGATGCGGCGCTTCGAAACCGAAGTGCGGGCGCTGTCCCGCCATGGCCTGACCTTTCGCGTCAGTCTCGATCATTTCACCGCCGCCGCCCATGATGCCGAGCGCGGCGCGGGCAGCTTTGCCATCGCCATCGACGGCATCGAATGGCTGGCGCGCGAAGGCTTTGCGCTGGCAATTGCCGGCCGCCAGCTCGCCGGTGAAAGCGCGGCGGCGGCGAGCGCCGGCTATGCCACGCTGTTCGCCGGGCTGGGCCTGGCCAGCCCGCCGCTGGTGCTGTTTCCCGAAATGGACGCCGCCGCCGATGTGCCCGAGATCAGCACGGCGTGCTGGGGCATATTGGGCGTCGACCCCGACAGCCTGATGTGCGCGTCATCGCGGATGGTCGTGCGCCGGCGCGGTGCCGCTGCCCCCGCCGTGCTGGCCTGCACGCTGCTCGCCCATGATGCCCGGTTCGAATTGGGCGCGACCTTGGCGCAGGCGGCGCAGCCGGTGGCATTGAACCACCCGCATTGCGCGCGCTTCTGCGTCCTCGGCGGGGCGAGCTGTTCGGGTTAGCTCAGCACTTCTTCGACTTGCCGAGCTGGTTGCCGACGAGTGCGCCACCGCCCGCGATCAGCGCGGTTTCGCCCAGATTGGCACCGAGCACCGCAGCGCCGATCCCCGCCACAGCCGCACCGACGATGGTGCCGTTCTTCCTGGCCTTGCGCTTGGC
>CAJAHV010000383.1 GCA_903939555.1 uncultured Alphaproteobacteria bacterium
ACTACTATGGTAATATGCGGCCAGAAGAACACGACAACCGAAGCAAAAACCAGCGAACGCAAGACAACCTTGCCCCGATTTATACGAAAACTGGAAAAAATCCGCGCCGGACCAAATCGGCGGCGCTCGCGCTCGCCTGACGCATCCTCCTCCAATGCGGTCATGCCTTGTGGATCTTTTCTCCGGCATTTCGATCAACCTTGCGGTTCGCCGATAGCAGAGCAAAGATTACCCCAATTACCGGGGTCAACAAAAGTGCAAGTACGAAATGCAAAAGAAAACCACCCTGCTTACCAATAGCAAGGATACCGACTAGAAACGAAATAAATATATATATTATTATTTGCAGCATCAATCACCAGATAAGAATTACACTACCCACCACGGCTCGCGATGGGTAGTATAATTATTAAAATTACTCGAACTTCGCTGCTTCAAATTCTGTTTTGAAGTGCGAGCGCAGTTTATCAGCATCGAAATCCAATAGTGTGCCACCAGCCTCGAAATGTTGGCTGAACACCCGGCCCATCGCGATCGTAACGGCACTAGCAAGCGCCGGAACGAAGACTGCCCCAGCTATCGTACCGACAAAGGGGATCGACTTGACTAACGATCCGCCACCGGCAGCGGCAAGCACGGTGGGCAGCGAACCACCCAGGATCGAGCTTACGATGACGCGCGCACGTTCCTTGCTGAATTCGAAACCATAATTACCGGCGATGTCGCGGATCATGGTGTATTGGACACCACTGATGGCGGCCACATCGAGGACCGGAACGGGAATGAACCCGAGACCGGCGGACACCATCGCATAACGCTTGATAAGCTTCGCAACTTTCGTGGCGCGCTCTGCTTGCGGGGTGGTCAATGCTGCTTCAACGATATCGGTGTTTTCAATTTGTTCTTGAGTCGACATGACATGCTCCAATTTTGGGATGATCACACCGACCCCCCCTCACGATCAGCAAAATACAGAGCAACTATTCCGCGACGCGCTCCACGGCCAACCCCCAATCGGGGGTGTCCCGGCGCCCCGGCAAAATGCAACGATATAGTAGTTAATTGTTATAAAAATCTTTTGCCCGCCATTTAAGAATTTATTATTATTATCAGGCGCAAAAGCGCTACCAATATCCTTATGAGTTTGGGGGCCGTAAGTTGGATTATCTCTATCGCCTGCTGCTGCGAGACACGGACCTTTTCACCCCCCACTTCCTGCGCCTTGCAGTCCTTTCTGGCCTGGCAAACGCCGGCGTGCTCGCCATCGTTAATATGGCCGTGCAAGGCAGCGCAAAAGGAACGGCGAGCCAGCTTCGCAGTCTGATTCTCTTCTGCCTAGCCCTCGCCATCTACGCCTACAGCCAGAAACGCCTGATGGTCGATACCTGCGAACGCGTCGAAAAACTCATATGCGACTTGCGCCTGCGTCTGCTGGCAGCAGTTCGCAGTTCCGAGCTGTTGGAAATCGAGAAGATTGGAAAGGCTGAAATCTTTGGCAATTTAAGTCGGGAAACGCAGGTTCTTTCACAGTCGATGCCAAACATTATCGTGGCGGTTCAATCGGCTATCCTACTTGCTGCCTCCATGGCCTATATGTTTTTCCTGTCAAAACTGGCTTTTTTCCTATTGGCCGCGTTCACGGCGATCGGTGCGGCATTTCATCTTGCCCGGGCCAAACAGGCAAGCAAGCACATCCTCGAAGCCTCGCGGAACGATGACACCCTGATCGAGGGCTTCTCAGACGTCATCGATGGGTTCCGCGAAGTGAAGCTAAACAAAGCCAAATCTGACCAACTCGGCGATGTAATCCGTATGGTTTCACATCGTTCTACAAGATCCCGAATCCTGGTCCATACGCTCAATGCGCATGACTTCGTTCTATCGCAGCTCACTTTCTTTGCCTTGACCGGATTGATGGTATTTGTGGTCCCCGCATTCGGGCAAGTGGACACCAAGACCATCACGATGACGACCACTGCCACGCTATTCATGCTGGGTCCGGTCGGCGCGCTGGTGGGTAACTTCCCGGTCTTCAACAATGCGAATGCAGCCGCCCGTCAAATTTGCGAACTTGAAGACAAACTGTTGGCTGGACGCAATCATCGAAGATCGGTTGGTCCTCTGGACACCTTCGCCGACTTCCGCGAAATCGATATCGATGCACAGTCATTCACCTATCCCGCAGCTAAAGACGAGAATACTTTTTCGGTCGGCCCCAATAGCATCACTATCAAACGCGGAGACTGCATCTTTGTCACGGGTGGAAATGGCTCCGGTAAAACAACATTTATCAATCTTCTACTTACATTGATACCCCCTACCCACGGCCAGATCAAAGTTGATGATGTTATCGTCAATGAGGGCAACTTGGCTGCATACCGAAACCTGTTCTCTGTCATTTTTTCGGACAATCATCTATTCAAGACACTTTACGGTACATCGGCATTCACTGCCAGCGATGCGGCGCAATATATTGAAGACATGGAAATTTTGCACAAGGTTCAGATCGTCGAGAACCGCTTCACTACGACCGATCTCTCGGGCGGCCAGCGCAAGCGGCTTGCACTTGTTACCGCACAACTGGAACGCAAACCTATCTTGGTTCTGGATGAGTGGGCGGCAGACCAGGACCCCGTATTCAGGACCAAGTTCTACCGCCAGGTCCTGCCTGCGCTGCGAGAGCAGGGTTATACCATCATTGCCATCACACATGACGACCGATTCTTCGATGTCGCCACTGCCCGCTACCACATGGAAGATGGGATGCTTGTTTCAATGACATGATGCGATTGATCTTGCCTCTGCCACAAGTTTCCCGTGGCCGACAGGATCGATGCCCTCCATCAGCACCGATGGCACAGGCTTGAGGTTGTGAATTAAGGATGATTGGGGAGGACGTCGCAGCGATGAAGCCCCAATCGTCCTTGACAAATCAGGCAGTGAAAGTGCCGGCTGAGCGGGTGACGAAGGGCATTCGGTTGCTCGCCTGCCGACATTTCTCGACAGAAGAAAAGATGCTCATCGAGATCGATCGACCGCGCGGCAAAGCTGACGCTCTGAAGCGGGCCGGAAGCGCTGGGAGATCAGCCGTCAGCGCAAATTGGTGCCCAACTGGAGCCGCGCCGAATGTTCGTCCAGCCTCTGATCTGTCAATAACACTCCGATTGAGCAGTGTCCTGAACGGCACCGACCGTTCCCCGTCTCTAATATAATCTCATATAATTCAGCAAGTTGCTATAATTTTGAAACGGGGTTCCGCTTCGACACCGTTTCACATCCAGCCTTGCATCGTACACACGCCAACGACTGAATTCGCCGCTCGGCTACGCCATTGGACACAAATGGCTTTCGAACTCAAATGACTTGTCAGGGAAACGACCTTCGCTGAATAACAAATACTAAATATAAAATAATGCAATTATATTGTAAACTATTACTATTTTATTGCGACAAAAATAACTTGCCAAACAAATCATCGTAGCTGCATGAATGGTGCGTCTAGGGAAACTCCACTCGAGGCCGAGCTTAATCACTAGCACAGGGCCTGAGCTTTTGGAAAATGCTGGCTACGTCTATCTGGTCGATCACGATGGCGACACTAGGGCCCATGTCGGAGCGTTGTTGCGGCTGTTGGGATACGATGTGCGGACATTTGCCGAAGCGACAGCGTTTGTTGCGCAAGCGATGCTGGTTTATCCGGCGGTCGTTATACTTGAGATGCACATGCCAAGTATGAATGGCCTTCAAGTTCAGGAAAAACTACTGGAAGCTGGGTCGTTGGCAACGATCCTTTTTCTTTGTGAAAACAGCGAGCGCGAGGATATCGTCAACGCAATGAAGGCCGGAGCGGCTGATTTTCTGTGGAAGCCGGTTCCGAGCGACACTCTCTCTGCAGCGGTAGCAGATGCGATGCTCCGATCAAAAGCGGCGGCTGCGCACTTTGCACACCAGGTGCGGTTGCAGAAGGGACTAGAACAACTGAGCAACCGTGAACGCGAAGTCTACACCATGATGATTAATGGATTGCAGAACTTACAGATCGCGAAGCGTCTCGATGTTCGGGCAGACACGATAAAAAAGCATCGCACCGTGATCTGCGAAAAATTTCTGGTCGCAGATACCGCCGGGTTGATCGCTCTCTTGCATAATTTTCCATCACTGTGCACGGACATGGCAACCTAGGCTAGCGTATGGTCGGCGGTGCACCGGCGATGACGGTGTAAAACCCGGCCATTGATTAGGCTGGATCTTCGGGTGTGGATCGGCGTCCAACGCCCCCTCTGCACTTTTTCTGCACTAAAAACGTTTACGAAATATGGTTCCAGTTGGCGTTCTCAAGAAGCGCCGATTTCATGCCGGCTGACTCTCGGAGATAGCCGATTATCAGAGAGCTCAGTAAAATCGACAGGGTCCGGTATCGGAACCCGATCAAAAGGCGAGCACTCGGCCGGCGGGTCAGGCCTTGTCCATCCCACGGGGTCTCTTGGTCGCTATTTGGAGATCATCGACCAGACGCCTGTCCAATCTTCTGGCTCGGCACGTCTGAATTGCGCAATACGCGCTAGGAGCGTTCGAGATGGTCCGTCATTGGGTGACAACTCAAGGGCCGCTTGCAAGGCCATCTCAGCCATATCCCACTTCGCGACACGGTAATGTTCCAGACCTTCTTCATACAAGTCGAAGGCTCTTCGGCGGGTGGGGTCCAGCTCTCCTGCGAGAGAAACGAGTTCGTAAATCCGTACCGACTGAAGCCTGCCCAAAACTATGATATCATCGATTTGCCGAGTTTCAAAAGCTCTTCCCGCACGGCTGAACGTTTCGTGGTCGATCAGCAGACGCGTACCATATATTTTGTTGGCGGCTTCCAGCCTGGATGCCTGGTTCACCGTGTCGCCCATGACGGTAAAGCTGCGCGCTGTTTCAGAGCCTACGCTGCCTACAACGACTTCGCCAGTTGAGAGGGCAGCCCGAAAATCGATCAAGGGGATATCGCGGCGCAATCCGATCACATCTGGCACCTGCAAGCGAAAGGCCTCTAACTTCGCATATTGTTCGAGCGCGGCGCGACAGGCGAGCTCCGCCTGCTTTGTAGCATCGACAAATGGCGGAACCCAAAAGGCCATGATGGCGTCGCCGATATATTTATCTATTATTCCAGAATTGTCGCTGATGGGCTGCGACATTTCCGAAAAATATGCATTCACAAGGTCAACGAGTGTGCTTGGTGCCAAGCGTTCAGCGATGGCGGAAAATCCGATGATATCCGAAAAAAACAGTGTGGCGATCTGCTTCTCACCACTTGACGAATGCGCACCACCGCCAATGAGATCGGCCACAACCCTCGGGTCCACATATTGACCAAATGTCTCCTTGATCCGTTCCTTCTCACGCAAGTCCACGATCATGGTATTGAATGCGTGCGTCACATCACCGACCTCGTCCCGTGACGTCACGAGCACATGCGCATCTTCCAGCAAGCCAGCTCCGACAGCTCTGGCGCCGGCCTGCAAACGGATGATTGGGCGTGTAAGGCCGCGCGAGATGAGCCAAGCCAGCATCAAGCCAACAAGACCCGCCGACGCGGTCATGAGGATACTGGCCTGCATCGCAGTTTTTTGGCTTTCTGCGACCCGTTGAGCGCTGGCTTCAACGAAAGCATTGATCTCTCGGGAAATAGTATCGACCAGTCGAAGTACGTCATCCGCCTGCAACTTTGCTGCACCCATTTGAACGGCATCGGCGTCCAGAGCACAACCGCCAAGAGTCATCTGCGAGAGCCTGTTTTCCTGAAACTCGAGTTCGGCAAGCATCGGTTGGAGCGATGCAAAAGCCAGCTTATTCTGTTCAAGATCTGTAATTTCAAAACCTCGGGCACCGTAACGCTTTACAGCTGTCAAAAGAGAGGCAGCAGCACGCTTTTGTACCTGCGCCTTGCCAAGGCAAATTTGCACCGCTTTCTGATCCGGCGTGTTCAGATAAAAATCGGCCGTCACAGTTTGGGCTTGCACGACGGATTTCAGGTTTCCCAGGGCGACGGAGAGCGGGAAAAGGGATTGCCCCATGGTCTGAAGCTGACGGTGCACCTGTTCAGAGGAACGAGTCGACCAGACGGCCGTGGCGACCATCATAACAAGGAGGCCAAGCGAGACCCCAAATATCTTGAAGCTGATTGATCGGAACATAGTTGTCATTTTATAGTTATGCTGATTATTTTTATGCGCGGCAAGTGCCTCATGAAATTCTGGTATTTTTGCTCTATTTTCGGTTCATTTCGCCACATTTTTTATTTTATATTTGTAACAGCCAGGCGTCGGTCACTAGCAAGATCGGCGGCCAGAACAAATCTGTTACAGTTCCGTTATAGTTCTCCATGAAATCTCAATCCTGGAAGGGCAAAAAGTCCTTTTCCCATGATTAAATCTGCATTTTGAGAACGGGGAGGTGCTGCCGTAAACAGAAACCCGGAGGATCGAGAGGGATTCGAACCCTCGAGGGGCGATTAACCCCTACACACTTTCCAGGCGTGCGCCTTCGACCACTCGGCCACCGATCCATCCGGAGGCGGGGCGATACCCCGGGCGCCGCCGCTTGGCAAGCCGCACGGTCAATCCGGCGGCTCCGAAACGGCGACGGGCGGCACCCGGTTCCCCGGTGCCGCCCGTCCCTCGTCCGGCCCTCCCGGCAGTGTTACCGCAGCAGCGACATCACCTGCTGTTGCGACTGATTGGCCTGCGCCAGCATTGCCTGCGCCGCCTGGCCCAATACCTGTGACTTGGCAAGGTTGGTGGTTTCCGCCGAAAAATCGGCGTCGAGGATGCGCGATCGCGACGAAACGAGATTGGTCGAATTCGACGCAAGGTTGTTGACCGCCGCTTCCAGCCGGTTCTGGACGGCACCAAGGCTGGCACGATCGAGATTGACCGTCTGCAGTGCTTCGTCGATCGAACCCAGTGCGGCGATGGCGCTTTCCTGTGTTGACAGATCAACATCGGCGACCTTCAGACCGCCATCGTCCGAGCCATATTTATTCTCCTCGAAACCAAGCCGGGTGAAGTTGGAGTTGGTGCCAAAGGCCAGAGTCCCGGCATCCACCCTGATGCCCTTCGACGAGGACAGCGACACCGTCGAATAGGCAGTCTGCACCGTATCGCCCGAAAAATCGGTCGGATCGGCCAAACCTTGTACGGTATAAGCGGTATCACTGCCGCGGATCGTGACGCTGCCAAGGCCGAAGTTGGCGGCCGAGGTCGCTTCGTCGCTGTCAAAGGCAACAGCGATGTTACGACCATCTGCAGCGGTAAGCGACAGACCGCCCTTGCCGCTGTCGGAGGCGACCACGCCGGTCAGCCCGCTATACTTGTTGATTTCACGCGCAACATTTTCGCGCGTTGCCTGGGCGGTATCATTTTCGTCGAGCGTAATGTCGATCTGCACACCGTTGATGGCCAGCGTTGCGGTCGCCGTGGCAGCGATCACCGTCGTCGGCGCCGAACCGTCCAGGGTCAACGCATTCGCCTTGGCTGTGACATTGGTTTGCGCCGTCGACGCATTGATCGCAGCGGCAATGGCGATCGCCGAACCCGCCTTCTTGGATGACAGCGCACTGGAATCCGAGAAAGTGTCGTCATCTGAAGTGGCGCCACGAATGGCGATATCGTTGATCTTCAGGTCGCCGGAATTGAGCGTATAGACACCGGCCGCATTGGTCGCAACGGCGCGGGCATCGGTGGTCACTGCCGAAACACCACGATCATAGGTGCCTACCTGCAGGCCCGAACGGGAAATGCGTCCGGCACTGGTCGAACTGACGACGATCGGGTCGCCATTGTTGGAGACGAGGTTGAGGCTGCCCGTCTGGCCGCCCAGCTTCACGCCGGTGGCAGCGGCGGTCAGCGTGTCGAAGCTGGTGATGATATTGCGGCCATCGGCAGCTTCCAGGCGTATCCCCGCCAGGTTGTCGCCGGTATCGACCGCGCGCACCCCGGTCTGACCCGAAATCGCGTTGATGGCATTGGCAATCAGCGTGCGGTCAGAGGCGGCATTGGCCGTCGTCGTGACCGCAGCAGTTGCCTTGCCATTGATGATCACGGCGCCGGTCAGCGCCGCAGCGGTCATGGTCTGGCCGGTCATCACAGTTTTGCCGACCACCGCCGAAACGCCGGTCTTCGCACTGGCACGGTTGATTGCCGCGGCCTTGGCGAGCGCCGAAGCGGATTTTTCACCCGATGACAGATTGTCATCATCGCCCGAAGACGCATCGATATTGACCCCGTTGATGAGCAGATCGGCAGCAATCAGCGCTTCGTTCGCCGACAAGTCGGTCGACGTGGCCTTGAAGGCGCCGCTTGCCGACAAGGCGGCGGTGGCCCCGGTGCCGAGATCGGCGGCACGTGACGATCCGATGTCGAAGCGAACGGTTTCCCCGGCGCGGCTGCCGGTCTGCAACTGCAGGCCTTTGGCCGAACCATCGAGCAGCTTGATGCCGTTGAAGTTGGTACGCGAACCGATGTTGTCGATCTCGCTGGTCAATTGCTTGATTTCGGCCTGCATCGCCTTGCGATCGTCGCCAGTCACAGTGCCGTTGCTTGCCTGCACGGCAAGTTCGCGCATGCGCTGCAGCATGTTGGAGACTTCGCCCATGGCGCTTTCCGCCGTCTGCGCCATGCTCATGCCGTCATTGGCGTTGCGCATGGCAACCGCAAGACCGCGCACATCGGCGGTCATGCGCTGCGAAATGGCGAGCCCGGCGGCATCGTCCTTGGCCGAATTGATACGCAGCCCGGTCGACAGCCGTTCCATGGCCATCGACAGGCCGGCCTGTGCGGTGCGCTGGCCCTGCTGGGCCGCGAGCGCCGAGACATTGGTGTTGATAACAGTCATGATGTATTCTCCCGCTTTCCCCGGCTTCCGTGGTGTTACGGGAGGCCGTGGTTCCGATATCGGCACGGACGCGGAATGTTTTACGCAAAGCCCGAAATGCCCTCTATGAAGGCCTATGCAGAACCCCTTTGCCCCAATTTCGCTTGCCGGCGTACCCTTTGCCTTGCTGCATCGTGACACGCACCTGCTGGTCATCGACAAACCCGCCGGGTTGGCGGTGCATCCGGGGCCAAAGACACCCGACAGTCTCGAGGATTATCTGCCCGAGCTCGCCTGCGGCAACCTGCGCTGGCCAGTGATCGCGCACCGCCTCGACCGCGACACCTCGGGCTGCCTCGTGCTGGCGCGCCACCCCAAGGCAATCAAGCGCGTCTCGGCATTGTTCGAAGCAAGGCAGGTCAGCAAACTCTATTGGGCGGTGCTCGCCAGCCTGCCAGATGCCGACAGCGGCACCGTCGATGCGCCGCTCCACAAGATTTCCAGCGCCGAAGCCGGCTGGCGCATGGTCATCGACAAACGCGGCGCGCGCGCCGTGACACATTGGGAGGTCATCGACCGGGCCGCTCGGCTTATTGCCTTCCGGCCCGAAACCGGTCGTACCCACCAGTTGCGCGTGCATGCCGCCGCGCTTGGTCATCCGATCCTCGGCGACCCTGTCTATGGCGACGGGAAAGGCCCGATGCGCCTGCACGCCCGCAGCATCACCCTGCCCTATGATGCCGTAGTGCCGCTCACCGTCACCGCGCCCTTGCCAGCTGACTGGCCGGCGCAGGCGCTGTTCTCACGCGCCAACGGTACCGAATTGCCCGGCGGCGATGGATCCCTCCCGCCTACCGGGCGCTGACCGGGTGCCTACCGGGCGCTGAACGGGCTGGCACGGCCGTCACTTTCCCGAACCCGCCCCGTCGAAGTTCAATCGTTTCCAGCGCTCGGCAGCGAACAACGCCGACTGGTCGGCATAATGCGACGATCTCGTCCGGATCGTCGCAGCACCGAACTGGTGAACGCTGCGGCTGGTCACAGCGCCATCGGGCGCCCATTCGATAAGCATGATGTAACCGTCACCATTGTTGCCGACGCGCCGGCCATCTGGAGACTGCGCGCCGATGATGGCACGCAATGTTTCCGGCCCACCGCATACCGGCAGGTCGACCTTGCCACGCCGCAGGCGCTGGAAATCTCCCAGCGGCACATCAAGCCGGCCATAATGCGTGGTCAGCGTATCGACTGCCTCGCGCAGCGCCGCCGCCGTGTCCGGGCGCGGCTTGTCGAGATAAGCAAAACGGGCGGCCTGGGCAAATGCCGTCGTCACCAATGTATCGGCGGGCCCCTTGCAATCGAGCGTCCAGTCCCATTGCCCGATAAGCTGTTGTGCCGCTGCCAGAGCAGGGTCCTTTGTCGTGTCGAGCGCCATCACCTCACGGTACCAGTCACCGGCCCAGCCGGCCTTGTCATACCCCTTGTCGAACTTGATGCGCAGCAGGTCGTCGCGTGAAATCGGCTTGTCACCCAGCCCAGCGAACAATTCCTGATAGCGCAATGCCCGGTTGGTGACATAGGTTTCAATGCCCATCTCGGCCGGAAAATCGCCGCGCTGCTGTTCATCGGCAGGGGCGGTCGAAAGGAACGGCGTATTATTGCTGTTGCCGACCCAGCCCGCGCGGGGATCGACGGTCATCGGGTCGGCGCGCCACGGCAGATAGCTGGTCCACAATGTTTTCGACGTGTCGCCGGGCAGCACGCCTTTCCAGTCATAATCCTTCAACCGCACCGGGAAGCGGGCATTATAATACATGCCGATATGGCCGGCGGCATCGGCATAGACGAAATTGGTGCCGCTAATCGCCTGCATCTCCATCGCCTGATGCCATTCATCGCGGGTGCGGGCCTTGTTGAGCCGGTAATATTGGGTCACCTGACGCACATCGTCGATGCCGGCATAGCGAATGGCAAAGAACCCCTTGTCGTTGCGGACAACCGGGCCATGGGCAGAGCGGTAGATGGTGCGCGGCACCGGCAGCACCACGGGGCCTAACCTGACGCGCAGCCAGACCCGTTCCGATTGCAGCGGCAGCCATTTGCCATCGAGCCGATATTCGGTCCCGGCATCGTTGACCACCAGCTTGTAGACATCAATAAGGTCGGGGCGGTTGACGGTGTTGGTCCAGCCCAGCGTCTTGTTGTGGCCCAGCAACGGATACGGCGCACCGGGGAATAGCGCACCGGCGAAATCCCAGCCCTGCCCGGAATGAACAACGACTTCCCACCAGGATACGCCGCCTTCCCAGGGCTGGTGCGAATTGACGATCAGTCGCGTCACGCCATCGGCCGAACGCTTGCCCGCCACGGCAAACCCATTCGAGCCACGTTCATCGGCCGGCCCGGCATCGCGCGGCACCGGATCACCTGCAACCAGCGCGCCAAGCGGCTTGTCGAGGCCGAAGAAGAACGGCGAGCGCAGCATGAAACCGGCAACGATATCCTGGCCATTGACCGGAAACAGCCCGCGGATCCGCTGTTCCGATCGATGCCCGGCGGCATATTCATTGAGCCCTTGCGCATAGGCTTCGAGCAGCGCGCGGGTATCGGCCGGCAGTTCGCCATAGTGGGCCGCCGCGGTCTGGTTGGCGCCGAGCAGCGCGCCGGCGAAATCGACCTTGGCGCCATCTTCGCCGGTTATCGCACCGCCACGACCGCGTACGGCAGCAATGACTTCTTCAAGGTTGCGGAAATCATCCTGGGCATGGGCGATCGCCAAGCCGTAGGAAACATCGGCATCGGTCTTGCCAAAGATGTGCGGTACGCCCCAACTGTCGCGCACGATGCGAACGTCGCGCTTGTGCACCGGATCGGCAACCGACGCCGTTGCCGTCAGCCCGTCCCAGCTCGCCAGCCCGACAAACACTGTCGCCAATACCGCCGCCAGCGCCAGCAGCGCCTTTACCCATTTCGGCATGTCAGCGTGTGTCCTTGACCAGATTGCCGCCCTTGATGACCACCGGTACCGACAACAGGATCGACACATCGGCCAGCGGATCACCCCTGACCGCGATGATATCGGCAAAGCGGCCCACCGCGATGGCGCCGACATCCGCCGACCGGCCCAGCGCTTCGCCGGCATTGACCGTCGCGGCCTGGATCGCCTCCAGCGGCGTCATTCCCCATTCGGTCATCTTGGCGAATTGCCGCGCATTCTGGCCGTGCGGATAGACACCGGCATCGCTGCCGAACACCATTTTCACACCGGCCTTGTGCGCCGCCTGGAAGGTCTGGCGCTGTTTCAGCCCGACCTCGCGTTCCTTGGCGAGGTTTTCCTCGGGCACACCATTTTTTGCGCCTTCGGCAAGGATGTAATCGTCATTGTAGATGTCCATCGAGAACCAGGCGCCGGACTTTCTGGCGAGCTCGAAACTGGTGCTGTCGGCAAAACTGGCATGTTCGATCGTGTCAACGCCGGCGCGCAGCGCGCTGTTGATGCCGCTGTTGCCATGCGCATGGGCCGCGACCTTCATGCCCAGCATATGGGCTTCGGCGACCAGCGCGTCCATTTCGGCCTGGCTGTACTGCTGCGCGCCAAGGCTGGTACCCGATGAAAACACCCCGCCGGTCGCGCAAAACTTGATCACTTCGGCGCCGCGCCGGTGCAATTCGCGCACTTTCCCGCGAATGGCGTCGGGGCCATCGGCAATGCCGGGCCGCGGAAAATCGAACTCGGCGGGATATTGATTGGTATCGCAATGCCCGCCAGTAGCACCCATCGCATGGGTTGCCGCCACGATGCGCGGCCCCGGCACATAACCGCCTTCAATCCCCTGCTTGAGCGCCAGATCGTCATAGCCATCGGACCCGACGTTGCGGACGGTGGTGAACCCTGCTGCCAGCGTCTGCGCGGCATGCGCCACCCCGATGACAGCCTGGAACGAGCGCACATAGCGCAATTGCCGATCCCCTCCCAATCGCGGGTCGCTCGTCAGATGGACGTGCATGTCGATCAGGCCGGGCAGGATGGTCAGATCACCCAGATCGATGGCGCGGGCACCGGCCGGCACCGCGATGCTGCCCGCCGGGCCGGCTGCGATGATACGGCCATCGTTGACCACCACGACGGGTGCAGCGACCATGCGCCCGGTGAGGACATCGACCATCCGGGCCGCCGTAATCACCTGGGTTTCAGCGGCCAGCGGCGCCGCACTGCCAAGCAGCGCGGCCAGCAGCAGCATCCTGCCCGCCCCGAATTGCCTTGTGAACATCTTCCCCACCCCCGACCTTGTTGCCACGACAGGTCGCAGCAAAGCGCCAGCGGCGCAAGTTGGCCCAGCAACTATTGCGCCGCCGGCGCTATGCCGCCAACCCTGTCAATGGCATGTCGACCTCGGCGAGCGCCGCGAGGAACTCGTCGCATGATCGTTCCCAGCTGAACCGTGCACCATAGGCGGCGCAATCGCTGCGCCGCGCCCGCAAAGCCGCCTGCAGCGCCATCGCCAGATCGTCATCGACGCCGCCGATCCGCGCCCGCACCGGCCCCTCGGTTCCCAGCGCATCGCTGCCCAGAATGTCGAGCGGCCCTGGAACCGGAAAGCCAGCAACCGGCGTACCACAGGCAAGCGCTTCAATGATCACCAGCCCGAAGGTATCGGTACGGCTGGGAAAGGCGAGAACATCGGCGCCGGCATAGGTGGAAGCCAGCGCATCGCCATGCAGCGCGCCGAGGAAATGTGCCTGCGGGTAACGCGTCATCAGATTTTCCAGTGCCGGCCCGTCGCCGACCACGACCTTTGATCCCGGCCAATCGGCAGCCAGAAACGCCTCGATATTCTTTTCCACCGCCACCCGGCCGACATGCAGCGCGATCGGGCGCGGCATGTCGGCAAAGGCCGGGTGCGGTGCACGATCGGCGGTGAACAACCGCAAATCGACGCCGCGCGTCCAGGGCCGGGTGTGATGCAGACCATGTTCTGCGAGCTCGGCCGCCAATCGCGGCGTCGCGACCAGCACATGGCTGGCGGCGCGGTGAAAGCGTTCGAGCACGCGCCAGAATGGCCGCGGCGACAAGCCGGTACGCGCCGCGACATAATCGGGAAAGCGCGTGTGGAACGACGTGGTAAAGGGCACGCCATTAGACAGACACCAACCGCGCGCCAGCCAGCCGAGCGGGCCTTCGGTGGCGATATGGACGGCATCGGGATCGAACCCGGCGATCTTTGCAGCGATCGTGCGCCGCGTCGTCATTGCCAGCCGGATTTCGGGGTAGCTTGGCATCGGCACCGAAAAGAAGCGGTCGGGGGTGATCGTCTGCACCCGGTGCCCGCGCGCCGTGGCGATGTCGGTGACGGTGGACAGCGTCCGCACCACGCCATTGACCTGCGGGCTCCAGGCGTCGCTGACAAGGGTAATGCGCATCAGGCGGTCTCCAGCACAGGCAAGCGGCTGACGGGAACCGGCGCACTGGCGGCGGCGTGCAATGCCTTGGTCCGCGCCGCCCAGTCGAGAATTTCGATGCGGCCATCGAAATGTTCGACAAGCGCAGTGCAGCTTTCCACCCAGTCGCCATCGTTCATGTATAGCACGCCATCGAAATCGCGGATTTCGGCGGAATGGATATGGCCGCAGATGACGCCATCGACACCGCGTTCGCGCGCTGCATGGGCGACGACTTCCTCGAAGCGCGAAATGAAGGCGACGGCATTCTTGACGCGGTGCTTGATATACGCCGACAGCGACCAATAGGGCAGGCCGAACTGGCGGCGCAGCGCATTGAACCAGACGTTCATGCGCAACAGCACCGAGTAACCGACGTCGCCCAGGAACGCGAGCCAGCGGGCATAGAGCACCACGCCGTCGAATTCGTCACCGTGCAGCACCAGCAGGCGCTTGCCATCGGCGGTGACATGGATAGCCTCCTGCATCACCTCGACCCCGCCGAAGGCCAGCCCGGTGTAATCACGCAATGCCTCGTCGTGATTGCCGGGAATGTAGACGACACGCGTGCCCTTGTTGGCGAGCTTGAGCACGCGGCGGATGATGTCGTTATGGCGCGGCGGCCAGTACCAGCCGCGCTTCAGCCGCCAACCGTCTATGATGTCGCCGACCAGGTAGAGCGTCTCGGGTTTGATCGAATGCAGGAAGTCGTGGAGCAATTCGGCATTGCAACCTGCTGTGCCGAGATGGGTATCGCTGATCCAGACGGTGCGGAATTTCAGCTTGCCGCGCGAGGACAGTTCGTCGCCGTGGCGCCAATGCCGGCGACCGGTCCCCGCTGCATGCGGCGCTTCTTCATCGTCGTCATCACTGTCGGCCAGGTCGAACGCTACCAGCGGGTGTCTTGCCATCGGCTCGGCTTCCCATCGCTTCGGATGGACGACCTCTATATGTTGCAGGTGACAGCTTCGTGTCAGCCCGACATGGTGTGATGAACCTGTTCAGAAAGTGCACGATGGACCTTTATGCCCCTGCCCCCGCCGACAGCCTGCAGGCCACGCTCGGCCAGCGCCACATCCGGCGTTTCGAACCTGGCCACGCCGAAATCGAATATGAATGCGGGCTGCACATGTGCCATTCGGGCGGTGTCGCCCAGGGCGGCTTTGTCGCCGGCTGGATCGATGCCGCGATGGCCCATGCCGTGATGGCGACCTGCGAACCCGGCATGGTGCCGATGTCGCTGGAATTGAAGATCAGCTATTTCGCGCCGACCAACCCGGGGCTGGTTGTTGCCGAAGCCTGGATCGAAAGCGGCGGCGGCCGCACCTGGTTCGTCGAAGGCCGGCTGCGTAACAGCGCCGGCAAGGTGCTCGCCAAGGCAAGTTCAACAGTGCGCCTGCTGCCGGCGCAAAAGGTGGCGGACACAATGACGGGATGACCGCTATTTATCCTTCATCACCCAAACGCCATCCCAATCCCCCACCGGCGGCGCAGCCCGCAGCGTTTCACAGCGGCCGATATAGGTTTTCGACAGCGCATCGCCGGGGTTGAGCTTCAGGCAGTTTTCAAAACGCCCGATCGCGCTGTCCCACCGAGCGGCGCGATAGTCGACGATGGCGTCGTTGAAATGCCCGACGACATCGGGGAGATGCGGAAAACTTTTCGCGTCATGATAATCGAGCAGTTCGAAGACCCGCACCGGCTGGGTCTTTCCCTTGACGACCACAAGGTCGATGTCGCGCATGCGATAGGTGCCTCGCAGCTTGGAAACCGTCGATTCGCTGGCGAGGATGCGCGCCGAATAGGCCTTGCAGGCGCTTTCCAACCGCGCTGCCAGATTCACACCATCGCCGATGACGGTATAATCCATGCGCTTCGGGCTGCCGATATTACCCGAAACCACCATGTCGGTATTGAGTCCGACGCCCATGTCGACGGTTTTCAGGCCGTGCTGGCGGCGATCGGTATTCCAGCGCCACATCTCGCTGATCATCGAAATGGCGGTGCGCGCGGCACGGTCGGGATCATCATCATGCGCCATCGGCAGGCCGAAGCACGCCATGATCGCATCACCGATGAACTTGTCGAGCATCCCGCCTTCCTTGGAAATGCATTCGACCATCAGGCTGAAATATTCGTTGAGGAACGACACCGTTCCCTGCGCGCCATATTCCTCGGTGATGGTGGTGAAGCCGCGCACATCGGTAAACATCACCGTGGCTTCGGCGCTCACCCCGCCAAGCAGGTCATGAGTGTCACCATCGAGCATCTGCGCTGCGATCACCGGATCCATATAGCGCGACATGGTTGATTTCATGCGCTTTTCGTTGCTGATATCTTCGAACATCAACATGGAGCCGAGGTCCTTGCTGCCTTCGCTGGCGAGCAGTGGCATAAGGGTCAAATTGACCGACTTTGCCATGCCATTGATCGACAGCGCGGCATCAGGAAAGATGTCGCTGACCCCGCGTTCCTTGACCGTCGCCAGCCGTTCAACGACCCATTTGCCTGCCTCGTCGACCAGATCGGCAAAGTCCCTGCCGATCAACGCAAGCGGTTCGCCACCCCAGATGCGGCCGCCAGCGGCGTTGCAGGTGACGACCTTGCCCGCCGGATCGAGGGTGATGACACCGTTCGACATGCTTTGCAGCATGGAATCATTATAACCCTGCATGCGCCGCACATCATCGAACAGCTTGGAGTTTTCGAGCGCGATGGCAATCTGCGCGGTAAACGCCTTCAGCCGCTGTTCGTCTTCATCGGTAAATACCCCGCCCTTTTTATTAAGAACCTGGGTAACGCCGATAACCTTGCCATGTTTGTTGAGGATCGGAACGCAAAGTATTGAACGTGTAAAAAAACCTGTCTGTCGGTCAAACGCCGGATTGAAGCGCAGATCGGCATAGGCATAGGGAATGTTCATCGTCGTCGCCGAGGTGAACACCGCACCGGCAATGCCCATGTGCGCGGGAAAGCGGATTTCGTTGAAATCGCCGCCAACGGCGACGCGTGAAAACAGCGTATTTGTCGCCGGGTCATGCAGAAAGATCGTGGCACGTTCGGCACCGAGCATCCGGGTGGTTTCGACGACCACCCGCCCGAGCAGCGCCGACAGGTCGAGTTCGGCGCTGATTTCCGACACCATTTCCAGGAACGCCATTTCCTTGATGCGGATCCGGTCGATCTGTTCGACATAGCGCACGCTTTGCAGCGCGATCGCTGTCTGGCTGGTCATTTCGGCAAGCAGTTGCAGATCGTCGTCGCTGAATCCGCCCACATTCTTGTTGAGGCTCTGCATTACCCCGATGATATCGCCCGCCATGGTGCGCACCGGCACGCACAGGATGTTGCGGGTGCGATAGCCGGTTCGTTCATCGACCGAGGCGTTGAAGCGCGGGTCGCTGTACGGATCATCGATGATCAGCCCTTCGCCCGATTGAAAGACACTGCCAGCGATGCCGCTGTTGTTGAGGATGCGGATTTCACGGATCAGGTCGCCCTGCGCGACGCGTGAATAAAGTTCACCCGTTTCCGGATCGTTTAGGAACAGCGTGCCGCGATCGCAATCAAGCTCCCGCGAGGTCATTTCGAGCAGCGTGACCAGAATATCATCGAGCCGCGTCGCCAGCGCACAGCGCCGCGACACTTCGAGCAGCACCTGCACCCGGCGCAGCGCCAAGTCCTTGCGAATACGTCGCGCCCGCCCGGCGTTGATCGGTGCGGCATTGGCCGTCATGCAATGGTCTCCAGCTTGCCGCGCAGCGTTTGAATCTGGTCATGCAGCGTGGTGCGTTCCTGCTGCATCGCCGCGACCGATGCCGCCGTCGCCGCCTCACCACGGTGGCGTTCATTTTCAAGTTCGGTGCGCAATGCACTGACAGAAGCGCGCAACTGGCCAAGATCGTTCTCGGCGTTGGCACGCACGGCTTGCTCACTTGCTGCAGCGGTCGCCGCTTGCGTTTCCATCGTTTCACGTAAAACTGCAGCAGTCTCCTTCAACTGTCTGATTTCATCAGTGAAAGCTTGTTGCGCGCGCTGTACCGCTGCCGCCGTTGCCGCAGCCGTAGCCTCAAGCTCACCGCGCAGACGGTCGATGGTTGCCTGGAGTTGCAAATTGACAGCCCGCAGATCGGTCAATTGTGCCACGGCGTCAGCTGGCGCCGAACCGCCGTCATTCGTCAAAGACATGACCTTCCCCCCGGCGGCGACCTTAGCCACCGACTATCGCTTCGCCTATCCCTGTTGAGCGGCATGATGCTGGTTTTTTCATTCGCATTCGCAGCAGCAGCGCCCC
>CAJAHV010000384.1 GCA_903939555.1 uncultured Alphaproteobacteria bacterium
CGTTATTTCCTCGCCCGTATCCTGCAGTTCCAGTTCTACGAAGCCGCTTGCAAACAGGCCGGCTGGACAGGGCCGCTGCATCGCTGCTCAATCTATGGCAACAAAGCTGTCGGTACCAAGCTGAACGCCATGCTTGAAATGGGCGCCTCGAAACCTTGGCCCGACGCACTCGAAGCCTTTACCGGGACGCGCAAGATGTCGGGCAAGGCAATGCTCGCCTATTTCGCGCCACTGCAAAGCTGGCTGAAACTACAGAACAAAGGGCAGCAATGCGGGTGGTGAGGATGCCGTCGGCCGGGGCCTGAGGCGCCGGACGCGCTTTTTCTGTGCGCAAAAGCCATAGCTCCCGCGCAGGCGGACATGACGATAGTTATTGCGGTTCAATTATCCTCAAAACGGCTTCACGATCACGAGGATCACCACAAAAAACGTCACCAACGACGGAATCTCGTTGACCAGCCGCAAGGTTTTTTCGGTGTAGGGCCGCTTGCCCAGGGCAAAGCGCCGGGCCGCGCCGATCATCCAGCCATGAAAAGCCGACAGGCCAAGAACAAAAACCAGCTTGACCCAGAGCCACAACGGCCAGCCAAGGTGAAAGCCGAGCGCGATACCGAGTACCCAGACAACGACCATCCCCGGATTAATGATGATCCGCTTCAAGCGGTTGCAGCGTTCAGCCCAGAGCTGGTTTTCCGGCGCATCGAGCGGCAATGGGTGCCAATAAACCAGGAAACGCGGCAACATGAACATCCCCGCCATCCAGAAAATGACGAAGATGACGTGAACCGCCTTAACCCAGGGGTAAGCGTCCCCGAGCCAACCAACGGCAAATTCCATCAGAATGGCTTCCGCAGCATTTCAAGCAATTCTTCGACATGGCCAATCGGTGCGTCAGGCAAAATGCCATGGCCGAGATTGAAAACATGCGGCCGGCTGTCAAACGCCGCCCGGATGCGGGCCACCGCCGATTTCAGCGCCTCGCCGCCGCTGATCAATGCCAGGGGATCGAGATTGCCCTGCACCGGCATGCCGACCGGCAGCATTGCATCGGCCCAGGCCGGATCGATGGTTTCATCAAGACCAATGGCATCGACTCCGGTTTCCGCAGCATAAGCGGCAAGCTTGGCACCCGCGCCCTTCGGGAAGCCAATGATCGGCACGTCGCCATGGCGCACCATCAACCGACCAACAATATCGGCCGTCGGCGCGATCACCCAGCGTTCGAACTGGGCCGGAGAAAGCGTGCCCGCCCAACTGTCAAACAATTGGACAGCCTGCGCTCCGGCTTCGATCTGTCCCGACAGATAATCGACCGTGATCGTGACAATTCGATCAATCAACGCCTGAAAACCCTGCGGATCGGTATAGGCCAGCCGCCGGGTTTCAGCCTGGTCCTTGCTGCCATGCCCCGCCACCATATAGGTGGCGACCGTCCAAGGGCTGCCGGCAAAGCCCAGCATCGTCACCTGTGGCGCTAGCTGCGCCTTCACCTTGGCGACGGTTTCATAGATTTTAGCGAGATATTCGGGCTTGGGCACCAATGCATCGAAACGTGCGTCGGATAGTGGCGGTGTCAGTTGCGGGCCTTCACCGGGGCCGAAAGTCAGGCCTTGGCCCATGGCGTGCGGCACGATCAGGATGTCGGAAAACAGGATGGCGCCATCCATGCCGAAACGCCGAATCGGTTGCAGGGTAATTTCGGCAGCGGCGTCGCTATCATAGACGAGCTCGAGAAAGCCGCCTTTTTCGGCCCGCAGCGCGCGATATTCGGGCAGATAACGGCCAGCCTGGCGCATCAGCCATACTGGCGGTGGATCACGGCGCTCGCCCTTGAGGACGGCCAGCAGGGGCGGATCAGCAAGTGTCTTGTTCGAGATCATGCTGCACCTTTCACGGTGGTGATGGCACAGGTCAAGAGGCGGCGTGAGGCACCGCTGCCCTACAATCTTCTTTCCTTAAATCTTGAATCATTGATGGTTGTAGTGCGCCGCCTGTTTTGGCGGTTTATCGCCCGATCCTAGATATATCCACAATCGACAGACATAAAACCGCCTTGAAAGCCGATGATTCGACAGAATTGTCCCCGTTATCCACAGCCTTGCTTGTGGAGTCTTTCACATGTTGATGAGGCTTGGACGAATCGGGAGTAGTCCGGGGTCAGATGGTGCGAAATTATCGCCATGCCCTCTTGCCGTTCCCTGTCGCGGCAGCTTAACCCGGTCGTCCGATGTTTATCCCCAGCTTTGCCCCCGCTAAATTTTCGCCGGCCTGTGCCGTTACAGTCGTGGCGCCATGCTGATGGCGGACCGTAATCGGCTGCATCTGCATCTTGTCAGCGATTCGACAGGTGAAACGCTCGAATCGGTTGCCAAGGCCGGACTGGCGCGTTTCGAAGGCGTTGATGCCATCAAGCATTTCTGGCCGATGGTACGATCCGAAGGGCATCTTGACCGTGTTATCGAGGAAATTGCCCGGCGGCCGGGACTGGTAATCCATACGCTTGTCGACGGCGGGGTGCGAGAGCGCCTCGAACAGCGCTGTCGCACACTAGGGTTGCCGATGGTGTCTCCGCTCGATCCGACCATTGCTGCCCTGTCGGAATTGCTCGGGCAGGTCGCAACCCGGCGGCCTGGGCGACAACATGTCATGGATGCCGCTTATTTTCAGCGTGTCGATGCGATCAACTATACGATGGTTCATGATGATGGCGCCGGCCATGACGATTGGGAAGAGGCAGACATCGTGCTTGCCGGCGTGTCGCGCACCTCAAAGACACCGACGTCGATTTATCTTGCCAATCGCGGTTACAAGACGGCGAATATTCCGATTGTGCCGCAATCGCCACCACCACCGGTTTTGTTCAACCTCAAGCGCCCGCTCGTCGTCGGGCTGACAACGGCGCCCGAACGGCTGGTGCTGATCCGCCGTAACCGGCTGTTGTCGCTCGGTCAGTCGCCCGATACGGACTATGTCGATTCTGGTCGGGTCGAATCCGAAGTCGCCTTCGCGCGCCGGCTGTTTGCCGACCATGATATCCCGGTAATCGATGTCACCCGCCGCTCGATCGAGGAGACCGCTGCCGCGATCATCAATCTCGTGCACGCCCGGCAGGACCGCGCCAGCGATGCGGCCGAAACCGCATGATCGTGCTTGCCAGTCAGAGCGCGGCGCGACGTTCCATGTTGACCGCGGCCGGGGTGGCACATGACGCCCTGCCGGCGCATGTCGATGAAGACGGGGTGACGGCCGGCCTGCAGGCCGAGGGCGCATCACCGGAACACATTGCCGACGCATTGGCAGAACTCAAGGCGGTCAAGATCTCGCGCAGCCTGCCTGGTGTGCTGGTACTCGGCGCCGATTCGGTCGTCGTTACCGCCGATGGCGCGTTGATTGCCAAGCCAGAGACACGGCCGCGCGCCGAAGCACAATTGCGCCAATTGGCCGGAACGACGCATCGCCTGATTTCGGCGGCTGTCATTGCCGAAAACGGTACGCCGGTGTGGCGGGCTGGCGGTACAGCGCGGTTGACGATGCGGGCGCTTTCCGAAGGCTTCATTTC
>CAJAHV010000385.1 GCA_903939555.1 uncultured Alphaproteobacteria bacterium
CCTTTGATCGCGGCGAAGTCGATCGCGCCAGCCTCGACGCCACCGAAAGGTTGCGCGCACGCTTGTCCTCGCGCCCGCCGACGCCGCCACCGCGCGCCGGGCGCAGCTTCCTACCGTGGGCGCTGCTCGGCGCGCTGCTGGTGTTCGTGGCCGGCATGATCGCCAACCCCTGGTTCGAGACACGGGTCCGCAACATGCTGCCGTTTACCGCCATGATCGCTCCCAAATCCGCCGATAGCGCCGAGATCGCCCGGCTGCGGGAGCGGCTTGCCCGGCTCGAGCCCCCCGCCGCAGCGCCGTCTTTGGCCACCGTGCCGCCGCCTGCTGAGCGGCTGGCACGCACAGAGGCCAAGATCGAGACAAGCAGCGACCAGATTGCCCGCGATGCCGAGCGAATAGACCGGCTGACTGCCGCGCTGGCCGCGCTCGCCGTTACGCAACAGGCCGATCGTGCCCGCTCCGAAGCCGCCACTGCCACCGCCATCGCAGCAGCCGACAGGGCGCAGGCGATGTTGGTGCTCGTGCTGGTGCGCCGTGCCGTGGATACAGGACGGCCGCTCGGCCCGCTCGACGACGCGCTTCGCCGCTCGTTTGGGGAGCGCTATCCCGATGCGGTCAAGGCAGTGTCAGCGCTGGGAGCGGCGCCAGTGTCGTTGGCCAGCCTGCGGCGTGATTTCAATGCCTTACGACCCGCAATCGGCGCCCGCGTCACCGACCAGCGCCAGAGCTGGTGGGAGACGTTGACGACAACGATCCGCGCGGCGGTATCGTCGCCTGTCCTCGGCACGCCGCAGGCTGCGCCCGCAGCCGCAGCGCTGGCGCGGGGCGATTATATGGCCGCTGCCATCCAGCTGCGCCGCCTGCCATCACCGCCGCCGGCGCTGGCCCTCTGGCTGGCAGCGGCCGACCGGCTGCAGCGCGGCAACCAGGCGCTGGCGACGCTGGAGGCCGTCAGTCTGCTTGCTGTTCCGGTGCCGCCGGTGGTGCCGGTAGCGGCCGCCCGGTCATGAAGACCGGCGTCCAGGTCGATGTCGGGTCTCCGGCTGGCCGCATCGCGCTCGCCGTCCGCTGCCCGCCGGCATGTTTGGCGTGATGCGCCCGCGCTAACGCGCGCCGAAGAGCGCGCTACCGACCCGCACCTGGGTGGCGCCGAGCAGCACCGCAGTTTCATAATCCGCCGACATGCCCATGGACAGCTGTGGCAGCGCCAACCGGCGCCCCAGCTTGCGCAACAGCGCAAAAAACGGCGCCGCTTCGATTCCTGCCGGCGGCACGCACATCAGCCCGATGACCGGCAGCCCCGCCGTCCGCGCTGCAGTGAGCAGCGATTCGGTATCGGCGATCGCGCAGCCGCCCTTTTGCGGTTCGGCACCGATGTTGACTTGCAGGAAGCAGTCGCGCCATGTTCCCGCCGCCGCCATCGCCTTTCCTAATGCTGTCACCAGTGATAGCCGGTCGACGCCATGGATGACATCGAACAGCGCCACGGCCTCGGCCGCCTTGTTCGATTGTAATTGTCCGACAAGGTGCAGGCGCAGGCCTGGCGTCGCAGCGAGCAGCGCTGGCCATTTTTCCTGCGCTTCGGCAACGCGATTCTCGCCAAAGCTGCGCTGTCCGGCGGCGATCAACGGGGCGATGGCATCGGCACCGAAGGTCTTGCTGACCGCGATCAGTTCGATCGCGTCCGCGTCGCGTCCGGCGATCCGCGCAGTGCGGGCGATTGTGTCGCGGATAAATGCCAGCCGATGGCCAGCATCGTCATCGGGCATCACCACGGCAATCAGAAGGCGACGTTGGTGCCGAGATAGACGGCCTGGTCATCGCGGTTCGGATCGAGCAGCGATGGCGTCAACGGCGCCAACTTGTAGCGCAAACCGCCATTCACCGAGACACGCGGTGCGATCGCATAGGCGCCGCCCAGTTGTACTGAGTACCGACGTTCGAGCGGCGAAAGGGCAAGCAGCGAGCCCTGTTCTGCGGTGCCCTGCAGGCTGGTCCGCCAGTTCTTGCCACCGTAGCTGAGGCCAAGGTCCACCGAATCACGCGGGCCGGCGAGCAGAGCGCCAGGGCCGGGTTCGACATGGCCGAAGCCGGTGTTGACGGCAAAGCCCTTCCAGCCGACGGAAAGATCGACATTGTACGCAGCCGGCAGCGATGCGAGCGCGTCGACTTGAGGGGCCGCTCGCGAGCGATCCGTCGTGGCCGCTGTCACCCGGGTGCTGACACCCAGAGACAGCGCCTTGCGATTGTCACTCTGTCCTGATGGCGTGAAACGGAAGGCGCGTTCCAGGGTTTGCAGGCGCGACATCGCCGGATTGCTGCCTGATGCCGTAAAGCTGAATTTCGACGAATCACTGATCGTCGGCTGGAACGGCGTTAGCGGCGTTTCGAGGCTGAAACGCTGTTTGGCAGGCTTGCCGGCGGCGAGCGCCGGGGTGGCGGCGACAGCGAGCGCGCCAAAAAGCGTCAGGCAAGCCATGGGCATAGCACACGGGCTAGCGCCCCACAGGCGCGCATCGCCGGCGGGGCGGGTCGGTGCAGGTGCTCTCCTGCGCGAATCGACTCGTCCATCCATGCGATTTTCCTACCAGCGGGTGTTCCCCGCGCCCAGCCATTAACCGTGATAACAACGGCAAGCTGCGAATTTATTTCAGTCTACTGTGCTTTGGCGCGCACAGTTGCGAAGGGCGCAGCTTCCGCTTGGCGCAACGTGCCGGGCGCGCCTATAAGGATAGACTAGGTTTCGGGAAGGGTCGCCAGTGCGTCGCGTCGTAATTGTCCTCGGGTTTCTAGCGCTGACTGCGCCGCTTGCTGCCTGTGGCGGCAAGAAGGAAAAGGTGGCGGTCGGAACCGAAGCTCCGGCGCGGGTGACAACGATCGGCGTCAACGCCTATCTGTGGCGGGCAGCTCTTGACACCATCGGCTTCATGCCTCTCGCCCAGGTCGATTCCAATGGCGGCGTCATCATCACTGATTGGTACGCTACCGCCCAGGCCCCGAATGAACGTGTCAAGGTGACGATCACCATCCTCGACACCGAATTACGTGCGGACGCGTTGAAGGTCACCGCCATCCGCCAGGCCCTTGCCGGCAGCGGCTGGGTGGATGCGCCAGTACGCGCCGGCACGGTGCAGAAGCTGGAAGAAACGATCCTCAGCCGCGCCCGCGATCTTCGTCGCGCGCAATATTCGGGCTGATAACGCTCCCATGGCGACGAAGTTCGATCATAAAGCCGCCGAGGCGCGCTGGCAAAAGGCGTGGGACGCCGCCAACAGCTTTGCGGCGGACGATGCCTCGCCGCGCCCGAAGGCCTATGTGCTCGAGATGTTCCCCTATCCGTCGGGGCGCATCCATATTGGCCATGTTCGCAACTATACGATGGGCGATGTCATCGCTCGCACCCGCCGCGCGCAGGGTTTTGAAGTGCTGCACCCTATGGGGTGGGACGCTTTCGGCATGCCTGCCGAAAATGCCGCGATGGAGCGTGGTATCCACCCCGGCGGCTGGACACGCGACAATATCGCAGCGATGCGGGCGCAGCTGAAACGGCTGGGCTTCGCGCTCGACTGGAGTCGCGAACTCGCGACCTGCGAGCCAGATTATTATGGCCAGGAACAGGCGCTGTTCCTCGATCTGCTTGCCGCTGGTCTCGTCTATCGCAAGGAATCGGCGGTAAACTGGGACCCGGTCGACATGACCGTACTCGCCAATGAACAGGTTATCGATGGCCGCGGTTGGCGCTCGGGCGCGATCGTCGAGCGCCGCCGGCTCAACCAATGGTTCCTCAAGATCACCGATTTTGCCGATGATCTGCTCGATGGGTTGCAGACCCTCGACAAGTGGCCCGAAAAGGTCCGGCTGATGCAGGAGAACTGGATCGGCAAGTCGCAGGGCATGCGCTTCACCTTTCATGTTGTCGGCGGGGATACCTGCTTCGATGTCTTCACAACCCGTCCCGACACGCTGTTCGGCGCCAGCTTCGCGGCGCTTGCCCCCGATCACCCGATAAGTGCCGACCTTGCCGAAACCAACCCTGGTCTTGCCGCTTTCGTCGCTGAATGCCGCGCCGGCGGCACCGCCACCGCCGATATCGAGGGCCAGGAGAAAAAGGGTTTCGATACCGGCCTGTCGGTTACCCATCCGCTCGACGCATCTATCCGCTTGCCAGTTTTCGTCGCCAATTTTGTGCTGATGGACTATGGCACCGGCGCTATTTTCGGCTGCCCGGCGCATGACCAACGCGATCTCGATTTCGCCCGCAAATATCAATTGCCGGTCGCCCGCGTCGTCGCCCCGGAAGGTGAGGCTGATGCGCCTATCCACAACGAAGCCTATACTGGTCCGGGCCGGCTGGTACATTCACGCTTCCTCGATGGGCTGAGCGTCGAGGATGGCAAGGCTGCGGTCATCGCGCGTGCCGAGGCCGAAGGTTGGGGGCGGGGCACCACCGTCTGGCGGCTGCGTGACTGGGGCGTATCCCGACAACGCTATTGGGGCACGCCGATCCCGATTATTCATTGCGATGCCTGTGGTGCCGTGCCGGTGCCCAAGGCGCAACTGCCTGTCGTGCTGCCCGAGGATGTCAGCTTCGATCTGCCTGGCAACCCGCTCGATCGCCATCCGACCTGGAAACATGCCACATGCCCCGCCTGTGGCCAGCCGGCGCGGCGTGAGACGGATACGCTCGACACCTTTGTCGATTCGTCCTGGTATTTCATCCGCTTCGCCAGTGCACCCCAGGACCAGCCGTTCGATCGCGCCATCGCTGAACAATGGCTACCGGTCGGCCAGTATATCGGCGGGGTGGAGCATGCCATTCTCCACCTGCTCTATGCCCGGTTCTGGACGCGGGCGCTTAACCGCATCGGCCGGCTTTCCGTTACCGAGCCGTTTGCTGGCCTGTTTACGCAGGGCATGGTCACCCATGAAACCTATTCGCGCGACCAGGGCGAAGGCGTCGGCGCGCTGTATTTCTCCCCCGACGAGGTCGATCGCACCGGCCATGGCGCCACGCTGAAGGCCGATGGCGTGCCTGTCGATGTTGGCCGCGTTATCAAGATGTCGAAGTCGAAGAAGAATGTCGTCGACCCCGATACCATTCTCGGCACCTATGGTGCCGACGCTGTGCGCTGGTTCATGCTGTCGGATTCGCCGCCGGAACGCGATCTCGCCTGGTCGGAAAGTGGCATCGACGGTGCTTGGCGTTTTGTCCAGCGCGTCTGGCGGATTGCCGAAGACGCTGCCATTGCCGCCGCGGCCACCGATGCGGACGAAAAGTTGGCCCGCATTCTGGCCAAGACGGTTGCCGCGATCACCACCGACATCGACAAGTTGCAGTTCAACAAGGCCGTTGCCCGGCTTTATGAACTGGTAACTGCTATCGAACGTGCCCCCGCGAGTGTCACTCGAGCCGACGGCGTGCTGACGCTGTTGCGCCTTGTTTCGCCGATGGTACCGCACCTTGCCGAAGAAGCCTGGGCGCTGCTCGGTCGACCCGGCATGGTCATCGATGCCGGCTGGCCGGTGGCCGATCCGGTGCTGCTCATCGACGATACCGTCACCATCGCCATCCAGGTCAATGGCAAGTTGAAGGACAGTTTCGAGGCAGCCAAGGGCGCCGACAAGGCGGCACTCGAAGCCGAAGTGCTGGCGCGGGAAAAGGTCGTGCGCGCCCTCGAAGGGCGGACGCCCAGGAAGATTGTTATTGTCCCCGACCGGCTGGTCAACATTGTCGCCTGATAGAGCCAATAAGCCCGCTCCCTTTGGGGGACAGGTTGGCTCGTCATCGGCGAGCGGTGTGATGGGTCTTGTCCCGGCCGTTATGCTGGCGCTTGCCCTCGCGCTCTCGGCCTGCAATCTCGCCCCGGTCTATTCGGGTGGCAGCACGAGTCCGGCCTCGGCGCTGCTCGCTGTCACCGAAATCGCACCGATCGCTGATCGCCAGGGCTTTCTTGTCCGTCAGGCGCTGCTCGACCGCTTCGGTGCCCGAGCGGCCAACCCGCGCTATCGGCTGGAAGTTGTCCTTGATGACCAGATTGTCGCCTTTGGGGTGCGCGGCGACAATTCCGCCGCTCGCGAACGCCGCACACTGCGCGCCCGCTACCGCCTCGTTGATATCGCGAGCAACGCCGTGCTGCTCGATGCTACCGCCGGCTCCGACGTCGGCATTGATCGTGTTAGCTCCAACTATGCGGTCGTTGCCGCCGAAACCACGGCGCTCGAACGCCTGTCGGGCGATGTCGCCAGCCAGGTCGTTGCGCGGCTGGCGCTGTTCGGTCGCAGTACGCCGCCGGCACCCTGACGTCCGCTGGTGAAGGTCGACGCCGCCCGTATCCAGTCTTTCTATCGTCATTGGCCCGATGATGTCCGGTTGATCTTGCTCCACGGTCAGGATGGTGCCGCGTCGCGCGATCATGCCGATCAGATCGCTCGACAGTTCGCGGACAGCGCCAACCCGATGGCGGTTGAAACAATATCCGGCGCCGCGCTTGGCAAGGATCCGCAAGCGCTGATTGGCGCTGCCGGGGCGGTATCGATGTTTGGTGACCGCACGCTGGTGCGCGTTGACGGCCTTGATGACGATGGCCTCGCCGCTATCATGGCATTGCTTGATGCCCCTGCCGGTAACCCGGTTATTGCGGTGGCCGGTGCGCTCAAGAAAGGTTCGAAACTCGTCAGCTTCGCCGAACGGGCGGCCTCCGTCGCCGCGCTGCAAAGTTATGAACCCAGCCTGCGCGATGCCTTGCGCCTTGCCACCGAGATCGGCAATCCGCTTGGCCTGCGCGCCAGCCGTGATGCTGCGGCGGCGCTGTTCGAAGCCGCAGGAGGTGATCGCACGCTGATACGCCGCGAGCTTGAAAAGCTCAGCCTTTATCTCGACAGCGCCGAGGGTCGACCCAAGCCGCTCGAACGCAGCGATGTGGAAGCCATCGGCGTGGGCGTGGGCGATGCCGACCAGTTCGCCCTTGGCGGTGCCGTCGCGAGTGGTCGTCCGGCGCTGGTCGTGGATCTGCTTGGCCGCCTGCCTGCCGGTATGGGCATTCCGGCGCTGCGCGCGGTGGAGCGGCGCTTCGGGCTGCTGCTTACCCTGAGCGGCGTCGTCGATGGCGGCGCTAGCCCGCAAACTGCCGTCGACGGCGCCCGTCCGCCGATTTTTTGGAAGGAAAAGGACGCCATTGCCGCAGAACTCGGGCTGTGGCCGACACCGATGATCGTGCGTGCGCTAGCCGATCTGCTTGCCGCCGAACGCGACATCAAGACGAGCGGCAGTTTGGGTGACAGTGTTGCGCACGCGGCGATCTTGTTGCTGGCACGGCGCGGCGCGGCGCGGCGACGGTAAGGCGTCAGCCGCACCCGGGGACTACCATTTTCGCAGGACGGCTTTCTTTGTCGGGCTGGCGCAACATTTTCTTATTTGGCCTTCGGCGTTCAACGATCAAAATTCAGCGGATGTCGGCACGCGCGCTCTCTGCCTTGTGCGTCCTTGTCTGGCTGTCGCCGCTGCTGTCCAATGCGTCGACTAACCCTGACCCAGCTTGGCGCACAGCCAGTCGAGTTGATCGAGGCTGGCAAACCGGATTGTCAGGCTTCCGCTGTCGCCGCCTGCCGCCACCGCCAGTGCTACTGGCATGCCCAGGCTTTCGGCCAGCTGGATTTCCAGCGCATCCGCATTGGCATCGTGGATGGTACCGGCGTTGCCTGGCTTCGACAGGCCTTGGCGCCGCGGCACGTTGCTGCGCGCGCCTGCTGCAATTTCCTCCACGGCGCGCACTGACAGGCCTTCAGCGACCACTCTGCGGGCCAGCGCCTCTGGATCGGCGGCGGTGGCCAGTGCGCGGGCATGGCCCATGGTCAATTTGCCCTCTTCGACCATCGATTGGATCGATTCGGGCAATTCAAGCAGCCGCAGAAGATTGGTGACATGACTGCGCGATTTGCCGACGATGCCCGCCAAAACTGCCTGGGTGTGGCCAAAATCGTCGATTAGGCGGCGATAGCCTCGGGCTTCCTCGACGGCATTGAGATCGCTGCGCTGGATGTTTTCGATCAGCGCGATTTCAAAGGCCATGCGGTCATCGAGCGCCCGCACCACCGCAGGGATCTCGTGCAGACCGGCCGCCTGCGCCGCGCGCCAGCGGCGTTCTCCGGCGATGATTTCGAAACGGCCAGGGGCCACGGGGCGAACCAGAATCGGTTGCAGCACGCCATGGGCGCGGACCGATGCGATCAATTCGTCCATCGCATCATTGATAAACTGCCGGCGGGGCTGGTGCGGATTGGCTGCTACATCGGCAATAGCCAACCGCGCTACCCCGGGTGCATTGGCATCGACTGGGGCAGCCGCTTCTTCTAAAAGTGCCGAAAGACCACGGCCAAGGCCAGAAACTCGTTTTTTTTCAGTCATTTAATTAACATCCTCGGCAGCAGTGGCAGTACTGGTGCGTGTCAGAACTTCGCGGGCCAGTGCAACATACGCCTCTGATCCGGTACAGCGACTATCGTAAAGCAGCGCTGGCAGCCCATGGCTCGGCGCCTCTGATAGCCGGACGTTACGCGGTATTTCGGTCTTGAATACTTTTGCTCCCATCACGGCGCGGACGTCCGCGGCGACATGTTCGGTCAGCCGGTTGCGCCGATCGACCATGGTTAGCACAATTCCGAGCAACTCCAGTCGCGGATTGAGGCTGGTACGGACGCGTTCTATGGTGCCCAGCAATTGGCTAAGGCCTTCCAGCGCAAAGAATTCGCATTGCATCGGTACCAGCACGGCATCGGCCGCAGCCAGCGCGTTGACTGTCAACAGTCCCAGTGACGGTGGGCAGTCGATGAGCACATGATCATAAATTGGCAACGTGGCGAGCGCATCTTCGAGCCTGTAGCTGCGGCGATCAATATCGATCAGTTCAATTTCGGCGCCCGACAGCGCCGGTGTCGATGGCATGACCATCAACCCTGGCACCCGGGTGGTCCGCAAAGCTTGTTCAGCAGCGATCTGGCCGAGCAGTACTTCATAGGTCGACGCCTGCCGAGTACGGCGATCGAGCCCGAAGCCAGTGGAAGCGTTGCCCTGAGGATCGCTATCAACAACAAGCACCGTCAAGCCAGCGGCGGCGAGAGCAGTAGCGAGGTTGATCGTCGTTGTGGTTTTGCCCACACCGCCCTTCTGATTGGCAACAGCAATGATCATCGGGGCTTCACTCCGCTGGCCAGAACGATGCGGGCGTCTGCGTCGGTCAGGCTAGGCAAAAGTTCATGGCTGAAGAAAAAATAATGTTCAGCAATTTCCAGCTCTTCATTGACTCGTGCGCCCTTTGGTAAGATCCAGCGCGTTCCCGATCCGGCATAGGGTAGCCCCCAGTCAAACAGTTGCGCCAGATTCGCCAGCGCACGGGCCGTGATGATATCGAATTTCTGGCGAGGCAGCGCTTCTATCCGTTGATTGGCGATAATCACCCGTCCCGAAAGGCCGATTGTGTCGACAACTTCGGCTAGGAAGCGGCATTTCTTGGTAATTGATTCCACAAGAGTGAAATGCGCCGTTGGATCGAGCACCGCCAGCACCAGCCCTGGAAAGCCGGCGCCGGCTCCGATGTCAAGCCAAGATCGCCTGGTTCCGGCCAAAGTCAGCAATTGCGCCGAATCGGCAAAATGCCGATCCCAGATATTTGACAAGGTGCTCGGCCCGATAAGATTCATCCGGGTTTGCCAATCAGCGAGCAGGTCGGCGTAGCGATCGAGCTGCGCGAGTGTTTCACGTGAAACATCGAATCGTGCAGCAAACCCATCGCGGTCTATCATGCCGCTGCCTTGCGCGTGAATGGAAGTAGAGCCATCAGTGCTGCCGGCGTTATGCCAGCCACTCGGCTGGCTGCGCCTAGCGTTGTGGGTTGTGCGCGTGCCAAACGATCGGCCATTTCATGGCTGAGACCCGGGATGTCTATAAAATTTATCGTTGGGTCGAGTGTTAGGCCTTCGTCCCGACGGAAACTGGCGATATCAGCCTCTTGGCGATCGAGATAATGTGCATAACCGGCATCAACGACGAGCGAGGCGAAATGTGACGGCGCGACCGCGCTAAGTTCGGGCCAAACCCAAAGCGCCGCCTCGCGGGTCATCATCGGGAAGCGTAGCCATTCGAAGGCAGTGCGGACGACCCCATCTTGACGAGTATAGAGCCCAAGCGCGTTCAGTTTCGCCGGGGTTGCCGTTAGCCGATCAAGTAACGCCCGCGCTGTGGTCCTTTGAGCCTGGTCTGATGTGAAGCGTGTAGCGTCGGCACTGCCAACAAGACCCATCGCGATCGCTAGGGGTGTCAGGCGTTCCCCGGCGTTGTCGGTTCGAAGCCGTAGCCTATATTCGGCACGCGAGGTAAACATCCGATAAGGTTCGCTAACGCCGTGGGTAGTAAGGTCATCTACCATCACGCCGATATAGGCTGTGGCGCGATCGATGGTAAGCGGCGGGCGGTCAAATGCCTGTGCGGCTGCATTGGCGCCGGCAACGAGTCCTTGGGCGGCAGCTTCTTCATAACCGGTCGTGCCATTTATCTGGCCAGCGAGAAACAGTCCCGGTCGAGCTAGGCATTGCAGGGTTGGGTCGAGCGCGCGCGGATCGACATGATCATATTCAATGGCGTAGCCCGGACGCAGAATCTGCGCTCGTTCCAGACCAGGGATGGTAGCAATGAATTGTTCCTGTACTGCAAGCGGCAGAGATGTCGACAGTCCGTTCGGATAGACAGTGATGTCATCATAGCCCTCCGGCTCGAGAAAAATCTGATGGCCGTCACGGTCGCCGAAGCGGACCACCTTGTCTTCGATTGAAGGGCAGTAGCGCGGCCCGACCGAAGCGATATGGCCACCAAAAAGTGCCGATTTCTGAAGATTTTCTCGGATCACGCGGTGCGTTTCCGGCGTCGTGCGGGTGATGGCGCACGGTAGCGTTGGCGTTTCCGAGGCGGCGGCCCGGCCGAACTGTGGTCGGTCAATATCGCCTGCCTGCCATTCGAGCCGTCCCCAGTCAATCGTGCGAGCGTCGAGCCGCGCCGGGGTGCCTGTCTTTAGCCGCTCGACGGGCAGGCCGAGCGTGCGCAGCCCGTCACCTAGATTCGAAGCCGCCGCGCCGACGCGGCCTCCGGCAGCGCGCTGATCGCCTTCATGCATGACGCCGCCAAGGAATGTTCCGGTCGTCAACACGACTGCCTTGGCGAACAACTCGCCGGTCGTAGTCACGATGCCGATGACGTGATCGCCCTTGCAGATCAATGACATTGCCGCCGTGATGAGGATGTCCAGCTTCGGCCATTGTGCGAGTTGCGCCACGGTAGCGGCGCGATAACGTTGTCGATCGACCTGGGCGCGGGGGCCGTGTACGGCGGGACCCTTTGAACGGTTGAGGATGCGTGATTGCAGCCGCGCCTGGTCTGTTATTCGCCCCATAATGCCGCCGAGGGCTTCTATTTCGCAAACGAGATGTCCCTTGCCGATGCCGCCTACCGCGGGATTGCACGACAGCGTACCGGGGTCATCGGCGCGTAAGGTTACCAGGCCGACGCGCGCGCCCATGCGCGCCGCAGCAGCAGCGGCCTCGCAGCCGGCATGGCCGGCGCCGACAATAAGAACATCATAATGACTCACGACTTGTTCCTATAGCCTGCCGAATGCTAATGTTCCACGTGGAACATGGTCTGGCAGGAAAATCGCTATTTTCCGATGCAAAAGCGCGAAAATATGCGGTCGAGAACATCATCGACGCCGACGCGGCCCGCGATACGGCCAAATGCGTGGGCAGCATGGCGCAGTCCTTCGGCGCGCAAGACAAAATCATCTGTCGCAGCCGCATCAGACAGCGCTGCTGCGGCATCGATGAAGGCGTCGCGATGTCGGGCATGGGTGAGCAATGGCGGTTCGGTCGGCCGGATTGCTGAGACGGCCCAATCAGCAAGCCAGCGGCGCAAGGCGCGGATACCATCGCCGCGAGTTGCCGAGACAAAGTGCACCGAACCGTCTGTGGAAGGCGCGTAGTCACCAAGGTCAATCTTGTTGACCACCAGAATTCCACCATCGGGGTGCTCCGCTGGCCAATGGTCGACAAGGTGGATGACCAGGTCGGCCGCAGCGGCGCGCAATCGAGCGCGTCTGATGCCTTCGGCTTCGATCGCGTCTTCCGTGTCCCGCAGTCCGGCCGTATCGATCAGCACCGCGGCGACCCCATCAAGATCGATCGGCACTTCGATCGGATCGCGCGTCGTCCCGGCAATGGGCGTTACAATGGCGGCATCGCTGTTTGTCAACATATTGACAAGGCTAGACTTTCCAACATTCGGTGGGCCGGTGACGGTAATTGTCAGGCCATTACGCAACCGCTGACCGCGTGCTGCATCGGCAATCAACGCCTGAAGTTCGGCGACGAGTGTAAGTAGTTGGTCGCGTGCCGCCTCGTCGATACGACTGGCGACATCGGCCTCATCCTCTGCAAAATCGAGGCCGGCTTCGGCCTCGGCGAGAATATCGAGACAGCGGCTGCGCCAGCTATCTGCGCTGCGGCTCAGCGCGCCGCCGGCGAGCGCCATGGCGGAGCGGCGCTGACCGGCGGTTTCGGCAGCGACAAGATCGGCAATGCCTTCAACCTGGGCGAGGTCCATGCGGCCGTTGGTAAAGGCGCGGCGGGTGAACTCGCCGGGCAAGGCCAGCCGGACTCCGGGTAGGGCGGTGAGGGCTGCCAGAACACCTGAAACCACCGCTACCCCGCCGTGTAGATGCAGTTCGACAAGATCCTCCCCGCTTGCCGTGCCGGGGCCAGGAAAAGCGACGACAAGGGCATTATCAAGCGGCGTCGCATCGCGGGGGTCACGCAATGTGCGCAACGACAGCCGCCGGGGGGGCGGCGCAGGACCACCCGTCAACGCCGCCAAGCTGCTCAGCGCGGCAGGGCCGGAAAGGCGGATGACCGAGACCGCCGCAGGCGGCGGCCCGGAGGCCAGCGCGGCAATAGTGTCGGAGCTCATGTCCGGGACGCCTCCGGCTGGGTCATTGCGGCGGCTTGGGGATCGCTGCAATGAACAATTTCTGCCATTGTTCGAAACCGTCGGCGATGCCGGGCATCCAAGTGCGGGTCATTTTTTCGAAATCGGCGGGCGTCACGCCCTCAGCAATCGTCGATTTCAATTTGTCCAGATAGACCTGATGGACCGACGACAGATCGGGGAGGCCAAAAAATGCCCGGGCCTCCTCGGGGGTGCAATCGATGGTGAAATTGACCTTCATGGGTGGCGTCTTTTCATGGCTGGGGCGCAACTGGTCTGGCTTGGCACGACTGTCGGAGCAGTTTAGCGTGACAATGTCTGGTATCGCAAGGTGTGGCATTTCTGTGATGAAAGGTCTGGGTCGCGTGGTGAGAGGCAGGCGACTGCGTCGTGGGTATGAGCCGTTCGCCTAATAGGCTTTGATTCGTATATAGTTTTACAAAACAATGTTTTACCGCGCAACATAGGCGCAGCAATAATCAAGGATCCGTAATGAATTCGATCCAGTTTATTACTCCGGGCGGCCCCGATGTGCTGACCTTTGCAGATATCGACGTCGGCGACCCCGGGCCCGGTGAGGTTCGGCTGCGGCAGACCGCGATCGGACTTAATTTCATCGATACCTATCATCGCAGCGGCCTTTACCCGTTGCCGCTGCCGAGCGGAATTGGTCTCGAGGCGGCGGGGATCGTCGAGGCGGCCGGGGCAGGCGTACCCCTGAAACCGGGCACGCGGGTCGGTTATTGCTGGGGCCCCATTGGCGCCTATGCGACCCACCGGCTGATTCCGGCCGAACGTGTAGTGGTGCTCCCTGCAACGGTCAGCGACGAGGTGGCGGCGGCGGGCATGCTCAAGGGCTGCACTGCGGAATTTCTTATCGAGCGTTGCGCCCGTGTACAGCCGGGCGATCGGGCGCTGGTCCAGGCGGCGGCGGGGGGCGTCGGGTTGTTGCTGGTGCAATGGCTCAAACATGTCGGGGCGACCGTCATCGCGGTGGCGGGGTCGGCCGAAAAAGTGGCGCTGGCGCTGGCCCATGGCGCCGACCATGGCATCGTCCAGCATGCGACGCTGGCAGCACAGGTGCGCGACCTGACTGGGGGGCGCGGGGTTGATGTGGTTTTCGACGGGGTCGGCAAGGCGACCTTCGAAGCCTCGCTCGACAGCCTGAAGAAGCGTGGGTTGCACATCAGCTATGGCAATGCCTCGGGCCCGGTCGGCGAGGTCGATTTCGGTATCCTGGCGCGTAAGGGGTCGTTGTTCGTCACTCGGCCCACCCTGTTCGATTATTATGCAACCCGCGCCGAGATCGAACTGCATGGCGGCCGGGTGCTCGATCTGATCGGGTCGGGCGTTTTGAAGGTCAATATCGACCAGCGCTACCCGTTGCGCGATGCTGGCCGGGCGCACCGAGACCTCGAAGCCCGCCGCACCACCGGCTCGACGGTGTTGCTTCCCTGACCACACGCCCCAGCATCGGCCCGGTCAGCTGACCAACGGCATGACCACCGGTGCCACTTCGTGCATGCCTTCGTAGATCATCTTGAAGGCCACATAGATGATGACGGCAAGGCCAACATAGGCAATCCAGCGATAGCGTTCGATATATTTGGCGATGATATTGGCGGCAATGCCCATCAGTGCCACCGACAGGATCAACCCAAGCACCATGATGTCAGGGTGTTGGCGTGCCGCGCCAGCAACCGCGAGGACATTGTCGAGGCTCATCGACACATCGGCGAGGGCGACCGACCAGGCTGCTGCGGCAAAGCTTTTGGCGGGCAGCGGTGTGCCGCTGGCGGCGAAATCATCATCTCCCGGGCCATCGATGATCACTGTGACCGGGCGGAGTTCGCGATACATGCGCCACGCTACCCAGAGTAGCAGCAGACCGCCGGCCAGGATCAGCCCAACGATCTGCAGCAACTGGGTGACCAACAGCGCAAAGGCGATGCGCAGCGCTAGCGCCGCGGCAATGCCGATCATGATCACCTTGCGGCGTTGGACAGCGGGCAAGCCTGCGGCGAGGGCGCCGACCACGATGGCATTGTCGCCAGCGAGCACAACATCGATGAGAACGACCTGTCCAAAGGCGGCAAGCGCTTCGGGGGTGAAAAAATGTGCGATATCCATGGCAATCAATTAGGGTGACGAAGGCTCGACCACCACCCCTTAATCGTCAGTCGGCGAGCGTGTGGACCAGTTCATCGAGATAATCACGGCCCTGAAGCAGCGATTTGATACGAATCCGTTCGTTCAGGCCATGCATGCCATTGCCATCCGGGTCGATGAACAGGCCCGGCGCGCCATAGGTGGGAATGCCGATCGGCGACAGAAAAATGGCGTCGGTGGCGCCGGTCGACATTGTGACGCCGAAGGGCACACCGGGGAAATGTTTCTTCGCCAGCGCCTGCATTGGGCCGAGCACGGCAGGATTGAGCGGCGGAGACACCGCGACAGGGCGGATCGGTGGGGTCAGGGTGATGGCCATCTTGGGATTACCAATCACGGATGACAGTGTGGCCCGCACGCTTTCCGGGTCGGTGCCGGGGAACATGCGGCAGTTCACATTGGCGGTAGCCCGCTGAGCCAGTGCATTATTGGCATGCCCTGCCTCTACCAGCGTCGTCACGCAGGTGGTGCGCAGCGTCGAATGAAAGCTCGGGTCCTGGCTGACGATGGCGTTGGCGGCGGTATCCTGCGGATTGGCGAGCAGCGCGGTGATGGCGGTGCCTAATTGCGGCGGGCTGGCCTTGGCCATCAGGCCGAAAAAGGCCCGGGTGGTATCGTTGAATTGCACCGGGAATTCGTGAGTATTGACCGCCACCATGGCGCGGGCAAGGTCGGTAATGGCATTGTCGGGTCGCGGCACGCTGCTGTGACCGCCGGGATTAGTGGCCTCCAGCTTGAAATTCTGTACGGTCTTTTCACCGACTTGGACGCCCTGGCCCATGGGCTTGCCGGCCTGGTCATAGCGGCCGCCGCCGCCTTCGTTGATGGCATATTCGGCGGCGATGAGATCGGGCTTGTTGCGGGCCAGCCAGTCGGCACCGTTGAAGGCGTTGGTGGTCTCCTCGCCACAGGTCAGCGCCAGCTTCACGGTGCGGCGTGGTGTCTTGCCGGCGGTCTTGTAGCGGATCAGCGTGTCGGTCCAGATCGCCGCCTGCGACTTGTCGTCAAAGGTGCCGCGGCCATAGAAGAAGCCGTTTTCCTCGATCAGTTTGAAGGGGTCGCGGGTCCAATCCTCGCGCCGCGCCTCGACGACATCGAGATGACCGAGCAACAAGATGGCCTTCGCCTTTCTATCGCTGCCATGCAGGATGGCGACGATGCCGCCTTCCTTCGGGTGCTCGGGCGTGGCGAAAAGAGTGATGTCGGCAGCCGTGTAGCCAGCCGCCTGCAAACGGGTGCCGAGCCGTTCCGCCGCCAGCGTGCAACTGCCGGCCGATAGGGTGGTGTTGGTCTCCATCAGCTCCTTGTAGAGATCGCGAAAAGCGGTTTGGTCGGCGCGCAGCGGTTGCGCGGCTACCGGAGCGGCAAGAACTGCGGCAAGCAGCAGGGCTTTTAAGGTCACTTGGCATCCTTTGCATTGGCGTAGGCGGTGATGAGATCGAACAGATAGTCGCGCTCGGCATAAAGGCCGGCGACCGACTTGCGTTCATTAAGACCATGGACGCCATTGCCATCGGGGTCGGAAAAGCGACCGGGTACGCCATAGGTGGGGATGCCAAGCGCGTTGAGAAAGCGGCCATCGGTGGCGCCAGTGCTCATCGCCGGCAGCACCGGTACACCGGGGAAATGTTTTTCGGCGAGCTTTCTGGCCGTGCCATAAACCAACGGCGTCAATGGCGGCGGTGGCGGCGTCGGGCTGATGTCGCCTGAGGGTGTGACGGTGATCGCCGGGTTGCCGGCCGCCCGCGCCAGTTGCATCCGCACATTTTCAACAGGGTCCCCGGGGAACATGCGGCAATTGACATTGGCACCGGCGCGTTGGGGGAGGGCATTGTTGGCGTGGCCGCCGTCGAGCATCGTTGCCACGCAAGTGGTGCGCAGCATTGAATGGAATGTGGGATCCTTTGAAACGACGGAATTGGCAGCATTGTCCTGCGGATTGGCGAGTAATCGTAGCATCGCCGCGCCGGTTTCGCCGCCGGTGAGCCGGGCTGTTTCCGTGAAATAGGCGCGGGTCGTGTCGCTGAACTGCACCGGAAACTCATAGGCGCCGATGCTGGAAAGGGCAGTTGCGAGTTCATAAATGGCATTATCGGGGCGTGGCCGGCTGCTATGGCCGCCGGGGTTGGTCGCCTCGATACGGAAGTCCTGATAGACTTTCTCGCCGGCCTGCATGCCCAGCGACACCGGCTTGCCATTCGTGTCGCGGATGCCAACGCTGCCTTCATTCAGGGCGAATTCGGCGTCGATCCAGTCCTTGTGCTCCTTGACCAGCCATTCGGCGCCGTTGAAGACATCGCCGTTGCCGCCTTCCTCGCCACAGGTCAGCGCCAGTTTCAACGGGCGGCGCAGCTTGGTGCCGGCGGCTTTCAGGCGCGCCATCGTGTCGGTGAAGATAGCGGCATGCGCCTTGTCATCGCTGGCGCCGCGGCCATAGAAATAGCCATCTTCCTCCACCATCACGAAGGGATCCCGCGTCCAGTCGGCGCGCTTCGCCTCGACGACATCAAGGTGAGACAGCAGCAGGATCGCCCGCGCCTTGGGGTCAGTGCCCGGCAGCACTGCGACCAGCCCGCCTTCTCGCGGGTGGGTCGGCACACTGAACAACTTGATGTCGTTGTCCTTAAAGCCCGCCGCCTTCAGCCTGGTCGCCATCTTTTCGGCCGCAAGCGTGCAACTGCCGTTCGAAAAGGCGGTATTGGTCTCGATCAGTTCTTTGTACAGACCGCGAAACGCCGCCTGGTCGGGCCGGATATCGGCCGGAGCGGCAGTTGCCGGGGCGGCGAGCAGCAGCGCCGCAACAAGCAAAAACTTCATTTTACCCCCGCATAGGCTTTGACGAGATCAAAGAGATAGTCGCGTCCGGTCAGCAGCCATTTGACCGAGATGCGTTCATTAAGGCCATGGGCGTTGGTTGAGCCATCGCTGAACAGACCTGGCACGCCATAGGTCGGGACCCCGGCGGCGATCAGGAAGCGCGCATCGGTGGCACCAGTCGACATTGACGGCACTATCGGCACGTCAGGAAAATGCCGTTTCGCTAGCGCCGCCGCCTTGTCATAGACTTCGCCGGCGAGCGCTGGCGGTGCGTTGACCGGGTTGACCGGCGGAACCGAGACGATGCTGACCGGGGCATCGCCGATGGCGGCCTGCAACCGTGCGCCGACGTCAGCGGGGGTGTCGGTGGGAAACATCCGGCAATTGATGTTGGCAAAGGCCCGCTGCGGCAGGGCGTTGATGGCATGGCCGCCTTCTATCTGGGTGGCGACGCAGGTGGTGCGCAACAGCGAATGAAAGCGCGGATCCTTCGACACAATGGCATCGGCGGCTTTGTCATCGGGATTGGCAACGAGTTTCAGCATGGCGTCGCCCATCGGCCCCGGGGTCATCTTGCCGAGCGCGGTGAAGCTGGCGCGGGTCACTTCGCTCATACGGATGGGGAATTCATAGGCACCGATGCGGCTCATCGCCGTCGACAGCGCGTAAATTGCATTGTCAGGGCGCGGCACCGAACTGTGGCCACCGGGGTTGAGCGCTTCGACCTTGAAATTCTGACTTACCTTTTCGCCGGCTTGGAAGCTCAACGCCAGCGGCGTGCCATCGGGTTTCAGCGCGCCGCCGCCGCCTTCGTTGAGCGCGAAATCAGCCTTGATCCAGTCAGGGTGTTTCTCGATCAGCCAGCGGACATTGTTGATGCGCGCGCCCGATTCCTCGCCGCAGCTGAGCAACAGCTTGATGGTGCGCTTCGGCTTGGCGCCGGCTGCCTTCAACCGCACCATTGCGTCGGTCCAGATCGCCGCCTGCGACTTGTCATCTGCGGCGCCACGGGCATAGAACCAGCCGTCTTCCTCGATCAGGGTGAAGGGATCGCGCGTCCAGTCCTCGCGCTTGGCCTCCACCACGTCGAGATGGGCGAGCAGCATTACCGTGCCTGATTTGGCATCGCTGCCGGCAAAGGTGGCGATCAATCCGCCATCGAGTGGCAGGCCTTCGGGAACAAAGATATTGAGATCGGCATCGGCAAAGCCTGCCGCCTTGAGCCGGGCTGCCATGCGCGTTGCGGCGAGCGTGCAATCGCCGCTGCTGTGGGTGGTGTTCGTCTCGACGAGTTCTTTGTAGAGGCTGCGAAACGCCGGCTCACCGGGCCCTTCGGTAGCGAGCGACGGAGTGGCAAGGCTGGCCGCAGCGATGGCGGCAACAAGAATAAGGCGCACGATGACTTCCCCGGGATGACTGCCGTCAATCTGGCGGCAAAGTCCTGCCCGGGGCAAGGGGCAATATTGTGCACCGGCTGGTGGCGTTCAGTCGCGCAGCAATTCATTGATGCCGGTCTTGCTGCGCGTCTGGGCATCGACGGTCTTGACGATGACGCCGCAATACAGGCCGGGGCCGGGCGAACCGTCGGGCAGCGGCTTGCCGGGCATGGTGCCCGACACGACGACGGCATAAGGCGGCACCTTGCCAATATGCACTTCGCCTGTGGCCCGATCGACGACCTTGGTCGAGGCGCCGAGATAGACACCCATCGACAGCACGGCGCCTTCGCCGACCTGCACGCCTTCGGCGACTTCGGCGCGGGCGCCGATGAAGGCGCCATCCCCGATGATCACCGGCCCGGCCTGCAAGGGCTCAAGCACGCCGCCGATGCCGGCGCCACCCGACAGATGCACGCCTTCGCCGATCTGGGCGCAGCTTCCAACGGTCGCCCAGGTGTCGACCATGGTGCCCTTCCCGACGCGGGCGCCGATGTTGACAAAACTGGGCATTAGGATGGCGCCCGGCGCGATGTAGGCACCGCGACGGACGATGGCGCCGGGAACAGCGCGGAAGCCGGCGGCGCGGAAGCGCGCATCGTTCCAGCCGTGGAATTTCAATGGAACCTTGTCGTACCAGTTGCTGCCGCCTGGCCCTTCGATGACGCCGCTGTCGTTGAGCCGGAAGCTGAGCAGTGCCGCCTTCTTCAGCCATTGGTTGACGCGCCAGCCACCGGCACCATCGGGTTCGGCGACGCGCAATTCGCCGGCATCCATGGCGGCGATGGCGGCTTCGACTGCATCGCGGACTTCGCCGGTGGTGGCGAAGGACAGGCCGTCGCGCGCCTCCCATGCGGCGTTGATGGTGGCTTCGATGCTCATGTTCTGGTCTCCAGTTCGGCAACCACGCCTGCCAGCCAGCTGGCAACGTCGGGGATGATCAGGTCGATATGGTCGCGGCGTTCGTCAGGGCCCTGCTCGGAGCCGTTGTCGATCCACACTGTCGTCATGCCGATCGCCTGAGCATGGATCAGGTTGCGCGCCATGTCCTCGACAAAGACGGCGCGGGTCGGGTTGATGCCGTGCGTGTCACACATGCTGGCATAGGCCGGTGCCTGCGGTTTCGGCACGTAGCCGAGCGCATGGATGTCGTGGAGCGCATCGAAACTGTCTGACAGGCCGAGCCGGGCGAGCACGCGTTCGGCGTAAGGGGCATCGGCATTGGTAAAGACAAATTTCCGGCCCGGCAGCCGCGCGATGAGATCGGCAAGTTCGGGGTGTGGCGCGACGACCTCGATATCGACATCATGGACAAAGGCGAGGAATTCGTGCGGATCGACGCCATATTCGGCCATCAGCCCCGGCAATGTCATGCCGTGCGAGTGGAAAAAGCTCTTCTGCACGGTCCAGGCGGCCTGCGGGTCAAGCCCGAGCAGGTTCTGGATATAAACTCCCATCTTGGCGTCGATCTGGGGAAACAGGCTCGCGCTCGCTGGATAGAGCGTGTTGTCGAGATCGAAGATCCAGCTGTTGATATGGCCAAGCATCCGCCGCTGTTAGCGGGCTATGCTGCGGGCCGCCAGTGGCAGTGAAAGCCGCCGGGAATTCGCGCCGGCATGCGAATAATTGCCACCGGGCCATCGGCGAGATGCCCGGCGTCCATGACGAGCAGTGCGCTTTCGTTGCGCTGCTGGTCCCATTTCAGCGCCAGCAGCCAGCCATCAGTTTCGGCGGCGCCCCGAGGCACGAACACCGGTTCGCCAAGGTATGCACCGTCACCCGCGTCGAAACTGTCGCGCGCACCACTTTCGACATCGATGCGAGCGAGCATGTCGAAGCCATCGGTGCGGCCCGCGGTCGGCCGTGCCGTGCCATTGGCATAGGTGGCGCGATAAGGCTGACCCTGGCGACGATCATCGATGCGCGGGAACTGCACGTCGAGCGGATCAATGGTTTCGGCCCTCATTCCGGTCTTGCCGATCACCCAGCGCCGCATGGCGAAGCGCGATTCCTCATGCGTTGGCAGGCTGCCATCGGCGCCGGGCATCAACGGCGCACGCGGCGAACCCGCGACATCGATGACGATCTCGTCGCCGCGTTCAAAGGCATTGGCGCTGTGGAACATGAAGCAGGCGTCGCTTTCCACCCAGCGCAGGTCGGCGGCGGTGCCGCCCTTGGGCATGATACCGAAATAGCTGGTGCGGTTGCCCTCCCATGCCGCCATAGGGCCACCGCGCATGGCGCGCGCCATGTCGATGACGACGGGCAGGCACGGGAAGATGACGAAATTTTCCGTCATCATGAAGTCGTGCATCATGCTGCAATAAGGCTGGTCGAGGAAGGTCGTGTGTGTCGGGCGGCCATGCGCGTCGATGATGTTGTAGCGGATGGCGGTGGAGGCCGGACCCTTGGCGCTGTAGCCGAAGGCGTGTAGGTCGCCGGTGGTGGGGCAGGTCTTGGGGTGCGCGGTGAACGGCCCGGCTGCGGCGCCGCCGAAGGTCTCACTGCCCAGCGTGTCGAGGCTGTCGGGGTCCATGGCGACCGGAGGGCAGCCTTCCATCAACGCATAAAGCTTGTCGCCATGCGGCCAGATATGCGTGTTGGCGGTGCTGTAATCCATCGGATTGGCTTCGGCTTCATTGAAGCGCGGGTTGCCGAAGACGCCGAACAGCCGCTTGCCGGCGGCGCGCTCGGCAAGAAATTTGGGGGTGCGGACCCAGCGATTCTTCAGGCTGGCCTTGCCGTGGGCGATGCGCACCGCAAAGACCATGCCGTCGCCATCGAAGACATGGTAGCGATCATCGGCATGCGGCGGAAACTGCGGGTCGGGGCCGTTGCGGTAGAAGGTGCCGGCCAGCCCGGCGGGCAAGCTGCCTTCCACCACCAGGTCGGGAGCGTCGAGCTCGGCATGAAACGGCGCGTAATAGCCATTGAGCGCCGGATCATTGCCAAAAGGGCCGACCATCACACTTCTCCCATCACAAGATGGCCATGCTAGCGAATCCCGGTGACAGTTGCGACCGCACGAAAAAGGGGGGGGCAACTTGCCTGCACACGGCAAAACCGGCAAGACGCCTCAATGTCTGTTTCCCTTTCGTTGGCAGGCGAAACGCTGGTCCCGCTGGCTTGCGGCGCGCTGCATTGGCCGGCGCAGGCGATGTTGGTCGTCGCCGACCTGCATTTTGAAAAAGCGTCGGCCTTTGCCCGGCGCGGCTGGTTGCTGCCGCCTTATGATAGTGCCGATACCGTTGGCTGGTTGATCGATGCGCTTGCCGCCACCGGGGCAGTGCGTGTGGTGTGCCTGGGTGATTCGTTCCATGACCGTGACGGTCCCGGCCGATTGCCCTCTGGTCCGGCTGCGGCGTTGACAATGCTGATCCATGATCTCGACTGGTTGTGGATAACCGGCAATCATGATGATGGCGCGGCCACTGCCATGGGTGGGCGTGTTGCCGAACAGGCCCGCGTCGGGCCAATTTGGTTGCGCCACGAAGCCGTGCCGGGTGCCGGTGAACCCGAACTATCGGGGCATTTTCACCCCAAGGTGGCGGTGATGGCGCGTCGTCGCCGCATCGTGCGGCGTTGTTTTGCCTTGTCGCAAACCAAGCTCATCCTGCCCGCTTATGGTGCATTTACTGGCGGGCTCGATATTGCTGATCCGGCGATACTGGCTGTACTCGATGGCCCGGTGACGGCCTTGGTGCCAGAGGTGGGCCGGCTGCTGCGCTTTCCGGTGCCGCGGCCGGGTAACGCATAAAAGTCGACAATGGTGGCGCCGCAGCGCTTGTAACCTTGCCCGAGTTTGCCAGCTTAGTGCTCTCTGATCTGGCGGCCAAGGCTGCGCATGATACGGTCGCCATCCGCAAGCTGACCATCGCGCCGTCGCACCTTTCGTTCGACGGCATCGAGACCAGTATAA